>JAPLKK010000207.1 GCA_026388115.1 Elusimicrobiota bacterium
CAGCGCCATCGTCGCCGCCAGGAACGCGGGATGCTCCGCGGCCTCGTGCGCCCCTTCAATGAGCGGGCGGGCGGCATGGAGGGCCGCGTCGTGGGCCGACGGCCCGAAATGCACGAAGCTCGCGTACAGGCCGTTCTGCGAGAGCAGGAACCCCGCGCCGACGGAGAAGGCCGCCAGGACCCACAGCGGGAGGGTCATGCTCGAGGGCGACTCGTGCACGTGCAGCCATTTCTCGTGGTCGCGCGCGGAGCCCGCGAAGGTCATGAACATCATGCGGAACATGTAGAAGGTGGTCAGGCCGGCCGTCGAGACCGCGACGACCCACATCGCCGGGCTGTGCTCGTAGACGGCGGCCAGGATCGCTTCCTTGGAGTAGAAGCCCGAGAAGCCGGGAAATCCCGTGATGGCCAGCGTGGCGATCGTCATCGTGACGCAGGTGGAGACCATCTGCTTCGACAGCCCCCCCATCTCGCGCATGTCGTTGGTGTGCATGGCGTGGATGACCGAGCCCGCGCCCAGGAAGAGCAGGGCCTTGAAGAAGGCGTGCGTGAGCAGGTGGAACAGGCCCGCCGTGTACCCGTCGGGGCCGACGCCGAGAGCCATCATCATGAAGCCGAGCTGGGAGATCGTCGAGAAGGCCAGCACCCGCTTCAGGTCGTACGGGACCAGCGCCATCGTCGCCGCCAGGAACGCGGTCACAAGGCCGACCCAGGCGACGACCTCCGAGGCGATGGGGCTCAGGTCGTAAACAAAGTAGCAGCGCGCGACGAGGAAGATGCCGGCCGCGACCATCGTCGCGGCGTGGATGAGCGCGGAGACCGGGCTCGGGCCTTCCATGGCGTCGGGCAGCCAGATGAACAACGGCACCTGGGCGCTCTTGCCGATCGCGGCGCCGAGCAGCAACAGGCCGATGGCGGTCGCGGCCTCGACGGGCAGGTAGTTCCGGTTGGCCGCCACCTGCTGGGCGATCAGCGGCAGGTCGAAGGATTCGGTGTATTTGAAGAGCATCAGCAGGCCGAGGTAGAAGCCCAGGTCGCCGAGCTTGGTCGTGATGAAGGCCTTCTTCGAGGCGTAGGCCGCGCTGGGCTTCTCGAAGTAGAAGCCGATCAGCAGGTAGGAGCACAGGCCCATCAGCTCCCAGGAGGCGAAGACCGTCAGGAGGTTGCTCGAGGTCACCAGCCCCAGCATGGCCGAGGTGAAGAAGCCGATGTAGGCGAAGAAGCGCTTGAAGCGCGCGTGGCCGTGCATATAGCCGAAGGAGTAGACGTGGATCAGGAAGCTCACCCACGTCACCATGAACAGCATGAACGCGGCGGGGCCGTCGATGAACACCCCGATCGAGATCGGGTACTGTCCCACCGTGAACCAATCCCAGCGCCGCACGTACGGGAGCGCGATGGAATGCGTCAGCACGCCGTGCAGGATGTTGGCGGCGCCCAAGGCGCAAAAGCCCATGGCCGCGATGGAGAGCAGCGGCCACAGAGACTTCGGGCCCTCTTTCGGCGCGAGCAGGACGATGATCGAGACGATCATCGGGACCAGCGGGATCAAGTAGGCGTGGTCGATCATCTAGCCTCGAAGAAGATTAAAGTCCTCGGCATAGACCGTGCTGACTTCGCGGTAGATGGCCAGCACCAGCGCCAGGCCGACCACGATCTCGGCTGCGGCGACGGTGATCGTGAACACCGTCACGGCTTGGCCGAGCGTCGACTGGGGATGCAGGAAGCGGTTGAAGGCCACGAGGTTGATGTTGGCCCCGTTGAACATCAGCTCCACCGACATCAGGATGCCGATGACGTTGCGCCTCGTCAGCGCCCCGAAGAGGCCGATGACGAAGAGGCAGGCCGACAGGAAGAGGTAGGGCGCGAGGGTCATGGCGCCTCCTCGGCGGGGTCGCCGGGCCCCGGGTCGGGGTTGCCGGCCGGCGGCGGGGCGTCGGCGGGCCCCTCCTCCTTTCCCTGGTGCGAGTACAGGATCGCTCCGGCGAGGGCCACCAGCAGCACGAGCGAGATCAACTCGAAGGGCACAGCGAGGTCTTTGAGCAGGAGCTGGGCGATGTCCCGCGTCGTCGGATGCGCCTCGGTCGTAGCCGAGAGCCCGCGGTAGGCCGCGATGTAGCGGCTCATGCCCCAGAGCGTGGCGCCGGCGATGAAGAGGCCCGCGGCCCATTGCTGGTTCGTCTGGCGCAAGACGAGCTCGGAGTGGCGGGCGGCCAGCAGCACGACGAAGAGCACCAGCAGCGCGATGCCGCCGACGTACACGAGGACCTGGCTGGCGGCGACGAAATCCGCTCCCAGGGTGGCGAAGATCCCCGCCACGCCGAAGAGGCACAGGCCCAGGCTCAAGGCGGAATGAAGGACGTTGCGCAACGTCACCACGAGAAGCGCGGCGACCAGCGTCACCGCGGCCAGCGAATAGAATGCAATCTGCTCGATCATCGTCTCGCCTGCACGCTCTGGACCTGGAGGTGCCTCTCGGGCTCCTTCCAGTCCTTGGTCTTGGGGTCGAACCACCGGCCCACGTACTCGAAGCCTTTCTTCCAGCCGCGCACCATCTCCTCGCGCCGGGCGAAGAGCACCTCGTAGTCGAGCGAATGCCAGACGCTCTTGGGCTTGGTGGGGCAGGCCTCCTCGCAGAGGCGGCAGAAGTTGCACTTGCCGAAATCGATGGAGTACCACTCGACCTTCGCCACCTTCTTCTTGACCTCGGGGTTCTTGGGGTCGGGGGCCATCACGTTCTGAAGCGCGATGCAGGATGAGGGGCACGCCTTCACGCAGAGGCTGCACGAGATGCAGGTGTCCGCGTCGAACAGGAGCGCGCCGCGGAAGCGCTCGTAGGGCGCAAGCTTCTCGTCCGGGTACTGGACGGTGATGGAGGGCTTGACCAGGTAGCGCAGGGTGATCCACAGCCCCTGGCAGATGGCCCAAGACGCGCTCAGCACCTTCGAAAAATAGGCGATCATCTCACAAGAGGAGGTAGAGGCCGGCGAGGCCGATGTTGACGAAGCTCCACGGCAGCAGGAACTTCCAGTTGAAGTCCATCAGGCGATCCACCCGGAAGCGCGGGAAGGTCCACCGGAACCAGAGGAAGCAGAACGAGATCACCAAGGTCTTGCCCAAGAACCACGCCCAGCTGGGCACCAGGGTGAAGGGGGCGAAGGAGAAGGGCGACCCGCCGCCGCCCAAGAAGAACGCCGCCGTCAAGCAGGAGGCCAAAAAGACGTAGGCGTACTCGGCGGTGAAGAAGAGCGCGAATTTCATGCCCGAGAACTCGGTGTGGAAGCCCGCGACCAGCTCCGACTCGGCTTCGGGAAGGTCGAAGGGGATGCGGTTGGTCTCGGCGACCGACGAGATGAGGAAGATCAGGAAGGAGAGCTGGCCGATCACGGGGTAGAAGATGAACCACCGGGGCAGGGCGCCGCCCCAGTAGCCGGCTTGCGCGTCCACGATGCGCGTCAGGTTGAGGCTCCCCGCGAACATCAGGACCGGGACGATGGAGAACGTGCGCGGGATCTCGTAGCTGACGAGCTGGGCGGCCGAGCGCAGTCCTCCAAGGAGCGAGAACTTGTTGCCGGAGGCCCAGCCGGCCATCACGATGCCGATGACCGAGACGCCCGCCACGGCGAATATGTAGAGGGCGCCTACGTCCAGGTCAGCGGCCGCGAGCTCCTTGCCGAAGCTGACCGGAGCGAAAGCAAGGATGCACGGCCCCACGACGATGATCGGCGCGAGCAGGTGCACCCACCGGTCGGCCGCGAGCGGCGTGATGTCCTCCTTGAGCAGGAGCTTGATGCCGTCGACGATGGTTTGCAGCCAGCCGTGCCAGCCGCCCGTGTACATGGGGCCGCGGCGGCTCTGCATGTGCGCGGAGATCTTGCGCTCCCACCAGACGAGAAAGATGGGAGCGATGAGCACCGCGGTCAGCACGATGACGATCTTGATGAGCGCCCAGACGACGTCTACCAACAGAGCC
>JAPLKK010000195.1 GCA_026388115.1 Elusimicrobiota bacterium
AGCTGGACGAAGACCACGCTCCTGAGCCTCGCGAACCACACGGGGTCGATGAACGACGTCATGAAGCTGCGGTTCCCGACAGAGGTGACCGTCCGGCTCGTCACGCCTCTGCCGGCGGACGGCACCGGCCAGAATTTCCACGGCCTCGTGGAGCCCGTGAACAGCTGGTATTCGATCGAACTGGCGAAGGGCGAGCCGGAAAGGCTCTGGGGATTCCTCAAGCAGCCGGGCGACGACGCCCGAAAGCTGGACTACGGGTACGGGCCTCTCAGGTGGAATCAGGGGCTCCAGCAGCTCTGGCTGACCCTGGAAAGGTGCTCGCTGTTTCCGGCGCACGAGCCGGAGCTTCGCGCCGCCGCCCAGTCATCGACGCTGGAGGAGTTCAAGGCCCGCTACGACACCATCATCGGGGAGATCGTCGACACGTTCCATGGAGCCCACACGGACTTCATGTGGAACGACTCGACGTTCATGCCCTGGCTGAGCAGGACGCTCGCCGACTGGCAATGAGATCCCTGTTATTCACCATCGCGCTGCTGTGCGCCCTGCCCGACGCGTGGCCGGCCGACCTGGCCGGAACCGATGCCGGGGCGGCCAAGCCGCTGAACGTCGTCCGCAGCTCGGTCAACCGGGACCGCGGCGGGGCCAGCTTCAATTTCGCACAGCTGACGGACCTCCACATCGGCGAAGGGGCGAGCGATTACGGCACGCCGGGCTACGACGACGCCCCTCCGGGCGGCGACATCGGCGGCCCGGCCAAGACCCTGCGCGCGGCGGTCGAGTGGATCAACGCCAACAAGGACGCCGAGCGCATCGCCTTCGTCATGGTCACCGGCGACCTGACCGCCTCGGCCGAGCGGTCGGAGTACCTGAAGGTGAAGGAGATCTTGGACTCACTCTCGGTGCCTTACGTCCCGTTGATCGGCAACCACGACGTCTGGCCGTACGTGATGACCTCCAGGACCACCTATGAGCAGGCGCCGGTTCCCCTCGGCGACCGGACCTTCAACGAGGTCTTCGCCCCCACCTTCCGAAAGCTGGCCGCGGCGTTCCCTCGATGGGACAACGGCACGCGGCTCGCGGCGGTCCCAGACAAGCAGGGGAGCAGGAGCTATCTCGAGAACTTCGCCTTCAGCTATCGCGGCTACCGGCTCATCTGCCTGGACTTCAACCCGAGGTCGCCGGCGGGATTCGACTTCAATCCGGAGGCGGCGATCCACAGCCACCCTCCGGGGATCGGACCGGAAGCCTCCCTGCACGACGTCCCCGGAGGGACCGTTTCGTGGCTGCGGTCGGAACTCGCCAACAACCCCGTCAAGGGGACCCGCAATGTCCTGCTGTTCGCGCACCATCCCCTCTCGAAGCGGTTGATCGACTTCATCAAGAAGTCGTTCTCGATCGGGGACTACGAGCGCATGGCGAAGCTCCTGCGCAAGAACGGCGGCGCGGTAGCGCTCTGGGACGCCGGGCACATTCACAGAAACGCCGAATACGGGATCAAGACGCTCGAATTCCAGGACACCGGCGTGAATGGGATAGAGACCGGCGCTCTCAAGGACGGCAGCCTGCGCCTCATCACCGTCTGGGGAGCGAGTCCCGGCGGCCGATGAGCTTCCCGGGCCAAAATTTTAGAGAATCGACATCCATAAAGAACGTCGCGTGGAGAAACCATCAATGTTCCGAAATATAAAGCGCACTCCGCTGTTCAGTCTCCTGATCCTCGTCTTATTGAGCGCTGATCGAGGCCGGACGGCGCAGCCCGCGCCGCCGGACCTCACCCGGCAGCCAACGCTCTATGTGGTCCCTTATGCCCACCTGGACACGCAGTGGCGCTGGGACTATCCGCAGGTCATCCGCGAGTTCCTTCCGAAGACGATGCACGACAATTTCGCGCTCTTTGAGAAGTATCCGCACTACATCTTCAACTTCAGCGGCGCCAACCGCTACCGCCTGATGAAGGAGTACTATCCGTCGGACTACGCCAAGGTGAAGCAGTATGTGGCTGCCGGGCGCTGGTTCCCATCGTCATCGTCCATGGAGGAAGAGGACGTCAACAACCCCTCGGCCGAATCGATCCTCCGTCAGATCTTGTACGGCAAGCAGTACTTCCGCCGCGATTTCGGCAAGACCAGCGCCGAGTTCATGCTGCCCGATTGCTTCGGTTTTCCGGCGTCGTTGCCCAGCATCCTCGCGCATGCCGGCCTCAAAGGTTTCTCCACGCAGAAGCTGAGCTGGCACTCGGGGGCGCGGGTCGGCGGCCCCGGCTCGCCGGAGGACACCCCCGCGGGCATCCCCTTCAACGTGGGCCTTTGGGAAGGCCCGGACGGCCGGAGCGTGATCGCCGCTCTCAACGCGACAGACTATAACGGGGAGGTGGCGGAAGACATCAGCAAGAGCCCCGCGCCGCCCGATGCCGCGGCGGAGAAGCGCCCCACGGATTGGCCCAAGAGGGTCCAAAAAGACGGCGAGGCGAGCGGGCTGTTCGTCGACTATCGGTACTATGGGAGAGGCGACACCGGCGGCTCGCCCCCAGAGTCGTCGGTGAGATTGATGGAAGCGATCCTTACGAAGAACGACGGGCCGCTGCACATCATCCAAGCGACGGCCGACCAGATGTTCCTCGACATCAAGCCGGAACAGACTTCCAGGCTGCCCCGCTATAAAGGCGACCTCGAGCTCATCGAACATTCCGCCGGGTCTCTCACCTCCCAAGCGTACCTGAAACGATGGAACAGAAAGAATGAATTGCTGGCCGATGCCGCGGAGCGCGCCTCGGTGGCGGCCGCGTGGCTCGGCGGCCGGCCCTATCCCCTGGAGCAATTGAATCAAGCATGGACTTTGGTCATGGGCGGACAATTCCATGACATCATCCCGGGCACGAGCCTCCCGAAAGCGTACGAGTATTCCTGGAACGATGAGATCCTGGCCATGAATCAGTTCGCCGGAGTCTTGGCGAGCGCAACGGACGCGGTCGCCTCCGCACTGAACACGCAAGCGAAGGGCACGGCCGTCGTGGTCTACAACCCGCTCAGCGTCGCGCGCGAGGATGCGGTCGAGGCCACCGTCTCTTTCCCCAAGGGCATGCCCAAGGCCGTGCAGGTCGTCGGGCCCGACGGCAAAGAAGTCCCTGCGCAAGTGGAAGGCAAGAAGGTCCTGTTCCTGGCCAAGGTGCCCTCGGTCGGCTACGCGGCGTACGACGTTCGACCCGCTGATACGACTCCCCCGTCGTCCGCGCTGAAAGTGACGGAGTCGTCGCTGGAGAACAAGCGCTATCGCATCAAGCTGAACCAAGGCGGCGACGTCTCGAGCATCTTCGACAAGGCCCTCGGCAAGGAGCTCCTTTCCGCGCCCGTTCGACTAGCCTTCAAGCTGGATCAGCCGGTGGACTGGCCCGCCTGGAACATGGACTGGGCTGACCAGCAGAAACCCCCTCGCGCCTATCTGTCCGGGCCGGCGAAGATCCGCATCGTCGAAGACGGGCCGGTGCGCGTGGCTCTGCGGATCGAACGCGAAAGCGAAGGGTCCAAGTTCGTCCAGACCCTCCGGCTCGCCGCGGGCGACGCCGGCAACCGCGTGGAGTTCTCCGATATCATCGATTGGAGGACGAGCGCGAGCAATCTGAAGGCGGTCTTCCCCCTGACGGCATCGAACCCGCTGGCTACCTACAATTGGGACATCGGGACGGTCCAGCGCCATAACGACGACGAGAAGATGTTCGAGTTCCCGTCGCATCAATGGTTCGACCTCACCGATAAGAGCGGAGCCTTCGGAGTGACGGTGCTTTCCGACTGCAAGAACGGTTCCGACAAGCCCGACGACGGCACCTTGCAGCTGACGCTGCTGCGCACGCCCGGCATCGGAACGGGGAATGGCCGCGACTACGCCGACCAGACAACGCAGGATTGGGGTCATCACGAGATCGTCTACGGCCTCGCCTCGCACGCGGGGGACTATCGGCAGGGCGGGACGGATTGGCAGGCCTATCGCCTGAACCAGCCGCTGATCGCCTTCGAGAGTCCGAAGCACGGGGGCGCCTTCGGTAAGAGCCTCTCGCTGGCGAAGGTGAACAACGATCGCGTCCGTGTCCTCGCGCTGAAGAAGGCGGAGGAGAGCGATGAGGTGGTCATCCGCCTCGTCGAGACCGGCGGGACGCCGCAGCGCGACGTGCGGATCGCCTTCATCGCCCCCGTCACGGAGGCGCGCGAGGTGAACGGCGCCGAAGAAGCGGTCGGGAAAGCCGCCGTCGAGGATGGCCGGCTGGTGGCGAGCTTCGATCCGTACCAGCCGCGCACCTTCGCCTTGAGGCTCAAGCCCGCCGCCGGCGGCGAAAGAGTCGCCCCGCCGCGCTCGCAGCCCGTCGCTCTCGCGTACGATCTGGCGACCGCGAGCGCCGACGGCGAGAAGTCGGCGCCGGGGTTCGAGCCTTCCGGCCGCGCGCTGCCCGCGGCGATGCTGCCCGCCGAGATCGATCACGCCGGCATCCGTTTCGAACTGTCCCGCGCGGAGACGGGACGCCCGAACGCCCTCGTGGCCAAAGGCCAGACGGTCGCTCTTCCGGCCGGGAAGTTCTCTCGGCTGCATGTCCTCGCGGCCTCCGCGGACGGCGATCAACGAGCCGCATTCTCCATCGGCGACAAGGCCGTCGAGCTGACGGTCCAGAACTGGCGCGGCTTCATCGGGCAGTGGGATAACCGATCATGGAAGACCGTTCCCGCGCCGCCGCTCACCGGCGAAGGTGCGCGGACGGTCGAGGAGTTCGACGGCTTGACTCCCGGCTTCGTCAAGCCGGCCCCGGTGGCGTGGTTCGCGTCGCACCACCACACCGCCGATGGCGCCAACGATCCGTACGCCTACGCTTATCTGTTCGACTACACACTCGACGTGCCGGCGGACGCCCGGACGCTGACTTTGCCGGACAACGACAAGATCCGGATCCTCGCGATCACCGTGACGGACGAGCGCGGGGAGACGCGTCCCGCCCAGCCGTTGGTCGACACGCTGACGCGAGAGGAAAGATAGCGGCGGCGGCCTTCTTCACTGCTGCGGCGCTCCGGCAAGGCTGGCCGACCCCGTCGGGTGTATCCAGCCGACGACGTCGAAGTCGTGGTTGTAGCCGAGGTGCGACGTTGGCAGCGCCGGCATGAAGTAGGATCCGTCCGGCCTGAGGATCATCGGCAGCCGCGCGAGGTGATTGCGCCAGTCAGGAGAGCGGTTGCCCCAGGGGACGTTGGCTTGGTAGACCCACACCGCTTGGGTGTCGACCTTCCAGATGAGCGCGGTGTGGTACTCGTCGGCAGCCGGGCCTTTGGCGGCGAGGATGTCGCCGGCACGCGGCGCCGTGAACGAGGGGTTCGTGAAGGCGGGGAACTGGTCGCGGTAGTTCCCTTGCAGGATATACTCCGCCGGCTGGCCGCGGGTCGGATAATCGGGGTAGCCGTGCCCCTGCGCCCGGAAGTAGCGGTAGACGAACTCGCCGCACTGCTCCACGTGGTCCTCCCAACCCGGGATGGTGCTCCTCGGACCGGGGACGACGCCCGTATCGAACGTGATCTCGCTTAGGACTGTCGGGGTGCAGGTGCCCTCCCTCGTCTCGGAGTCACGGCCGTCCTGGGGCGGCTCGACCGCGTCGCCGTCGAGCTTCTTCGGCGGCAGCGATCGCCGCAGGCCCGCCACCTCCACCGAAGCCGGCACCGCCGGCACCGCAAGAGGCGCGGGGGCCGCCGCCATGCCCGCCCCGGACGCGACCTCCGCGAAGCGACCTTCCAGCAGCCCGCCGGCGCACGCCGGGGTCAAGGCCAGGAGCCAAACGGCGATAGCGATGAGTTCCATGTTCATCCTCTCTTGCGGCTACCTGGGGATGAGGAGAGTGAGGTTGCCGTTGCCCGCCTGCGATATCTGCCAGAGCGTCATCCGCGCGCTGCCCCCGTAGTTCCCCATCACTTCGCCAGTGTGGCCGACGAAGAACAGGCCGTTGTTGTAGCCCTCGGCGAAGAAGTAGTGCCGCAGCGTGCTGACGATCACGGGCTTGCCCCGCTGGAGGCTCTGGATGATCGCCTGCTGAGCCGAGTTCAGGTCGCCGGCCGAGCTCATGTCCGCTTGGAGCCCGATGTCCGCCAAGAGCGCCTGCTCCGCGGGCGGGCCGTGCATGCCCGAGTTCTGGTCCCAGCGGCCGCGCGCCGCCGCGATGTTCTTGATTTCGACGATCCTGTTGCGTTTAGGGTCCTTCGCAAAGAACCGGTCCAGCCCCTCGGCGGCGACCAGGCCGCAGGCCGCCCAGCGCTCGTTGTCGGTCAATCCCGGGATCGGAGCTCCCTGGACGCGCTCCCATGCGAAGGTCGCGCCGATGAGAGGGGCAGCGTCGGGCGGGTTCGGCGGCGCAGCCGGGATGTCGGCGGGAACCGCTTGCGGGACATCGGGAGCCCCGCCCGCATCCCGCACCGCGCTGAGCACGACCGAGGGGAGCCCCTGGTCGGGAGAGATGATGATCGATTCCGGCGGTTCGTCCGCTTGAGACAGCGAGGCGAACAAGGTCAGCGCGCCGGCGAGGTGAAGTAGTTTTTTCATAAACCCTCCTTAGCGGTAGCTGGTGATCGAGCTTAGCAGGCGGGGCCACAGAGACTCCCTGGCGCCGTTGAAGCGGTATTCCTGCTCTTTGAGGTAAAGAGGGAACACGGCCCGGCGGATGCCAAAGTGGCCCCTGGTGCGGTTGATCAGGAAGTTGAGGAAGGGATCGCCCGCGACCCGGCCGCGCCCCGCGGCGATGCCGGACTCCCTCAAGACCGTGCCGTGGCACACCAGCGCGTCGTAGCCGTCGCAGCCCGACAGGTACACGAAGCCGTTGCTGTGCCGGACCCCCGCGTCGACCGCGCGCCGGAGCAGCTCCTCGCCGCCGCTGACGGGCTCGATGCGCAGCGCGTCGCCTCCCTCGGGGCCGCCGCGGCGGACGCCGAAGACCTCGGTCTGCGCCTGCGGCTCCGCCGCCAGCGCCTTCCAAGCCGGATCCTGCGCGGCCAGGCTCCGCCGCGCCGCCTCGAGCGCGCGGTAGAATACCGGGTCCGACAATCCGGCGAACCGCGGTCCTTCCGCGCCCCGCACGTCCAGCTCCAGGCATTTGAGCGTCGTCAGCCAGCTGCGGGCGGTGATGCGCGGCCGCTCGAGCCAGCGTCCGGCGAAGAGCGGGAAAGAACGGGCGCAGCTGGGGCAGCGGATCCTCCCCGAGCGGAGGCGGCTGCAGCGGCTGTTGGCGCAGCGCGGGCACCGAAGCCCGTGGCGCAGGCACGCCTGCTCCAAGAGCGCCTTCGCCTGGGCGCTGGAGAGGGCGGCGACTTCAGAAAGTCCTCTGATCCCGTCGATGATCTGGTTCATGGTGGCCTCGCTCCAGGTGTAGCCGGAAAGCCGCTGCGGCCGCCATACAAATTCTTTACAGCGGAAAAAGCTCGGGAGCGCCGACGCTATTGCGACCGCCGCCGCGCCCGCGTCGAAAGTCCCTGACTGGAACAGCGGCGCGCGGGC
>JAPLKK010000135.1:0-14003 GCA_026388115.1 Elusimicrobiota bacterium
AGCCCTGGAAGCCGTTCTGCGCGTCAGCGGGGGTCGGCGCGTACTGGATGTCGGCGTGCACGCCCTCGTTCTCAATGCGGCTGCCGTCGGCGCGGACCGCGATCGAGCCGGTCATCGTGAAGCCGGCGACGCCGAGGCGGTTCGGATACTTCACCTCGCGCACGAAGCCGCCGGCGCCCGCGGTGCGCGTGCCGAACAGGGTCGCGCGCTTGTTGTCCTGCATGATGGCCGGGAAGAAATCGCCGCCCGAGAAGTCGAGCTCGTTGATGAGTACCAGGATCGGCTTGGTGTACTGAGCCGTGGGCGACGGGGCGATCTTGTCGACGCCCTCGATGAAGATCGGATCGGTCAGCGTGCGCCCCTTGTTCCACTGGTCAACGATGAACTGGGAGTAGGCCATCATGTGCTTGAAGAAGTCGAGGCTGACCGGGTAGCCCTGGGCCGTCTCGCCGAGCCCCTGGCGCGCCTGCTCGTCCGTGGTGATGGCCGGCCCGAGCTTGACCATGTCGAGCGCCTCGGCCACGTCGGCCTGCGTGATGGCGACCTGGTGGCGCGGCGTGCTCAGCGGCTTGTCCGTCAGCATCGAGGCGAGGGCGTAGAGGTACAGCACCGAGCCGCCGGGATTGTTCGTCTCGTCGATGACCAAGGCGTCGGTCGACTTCTGGAAGCGCTTGACGAGCTCGCCGAAGGCCTTGGCCGCGTCGTTGGCGTTGTCCACCTCGTAGCTCGGGATGCGCACCAAGCCCACCGAGCGGCCGTCCGGCAGCTGGTAGATGTAGGCGGAGAATTCGTCATCCTTGCCCGACTCCCACACCTTCTTGCCGAGCGCCGGGACGAAGCCGTCCTTGTCGCCGAGGCCGAAGGGGTTGGCCACGTCCTTGCTCGCCAGCTCCGCCTTCACCGGCGAGAACATGTTGTCCATGTCGGAGAAGGGCAGCTTGGCCGGGCTCCGCCCGGCGCTCGCGATCGAGAACTTGGGCGCGGCGATCATCTCGGGGGTGTACTGCCACTTCATCTGCTGGGTGACGACCTTGTCGGAGCCCTTGGGCTTGATCGCGACGGCGACCGGCCCCTGCTCGACGCCGCCGTAGCTGGCGCCCCTGCGGCTGGTCAGCACCTGCGCCGCAAGCGCGGCGTCCGTCAGCGGAGAATTCTCTCCCATGCTCTGGCGCAGTCCCGCGACCACCTGGGCCGTCGGCTTGCCGCCGAAACCGACGATCTCATCGCCGGGATGGAACGGGAAATCCTTCTCGGACAGCTTCTGCCGGTCGACCCAGCCGATGAAATAACGCCCGCCCGCGCTGATGACGGTGAAGGGGAGCTTCGAAGCCTCGGTCGAGTCGAACTGGACGCTGACGTGATAGTCCTTCGTGGAGGCGAAGAAGCGCCGGAGGACGTCTTGGTACTGCGCGACCGTGATGTTCGGGGTGGACTGGACCTCGCGCTTGGCCGCCGCGATCTGCTTGTCCAGATCCCAGCCCGAGCGCCCCTCTTTGTACAGCCCCGGCCCGTACTGCGCCGAGAACATGCTCTGGATGGCGTCGAGGTTCTGCAGCATCGCCTGCTTCATGTCCTGGCGGCTGACAGGGTTCGGCGAAGGAAGCGACTCGACGGCGAACGACGCCGCGGCTCGCTGGTTGTTGTCGAAGAGCGCGTTCAGCCCCGACTCGTCGATGGCGGCGCGCGCCTGGGTGAAGGCCAGAAGGCAGATGGCGGTAGCGATCAATTTCATATAGGGATCCTAAAGACCTACTCACTATAGAGCCAGCGGGCCCACGCTGAAGGGGTCCGTGGGCCTATGGTCACTGGGGCCGAAGGACCTAGAGCGGGTCATGGTAGGCCCTAAGTCTTATCCGGGCTTGGGCCTGAAGACGCTGCTCGTGCCCGCGCGGCTATTCGCGCTCTCCGCTTTTTGTAAGATTGCGGTAGATGCGTGAAGAGACCCACGAGCTCCTCGATGCGAAGATCACGCTTCACGACAAGCATCGTTTCGAGGTCAAGCTCGACGTCGTGCTGGCGCCGGGGCGAAAGAACGTCTATCGCGTCGAGACGTACTTCTTCGTCCCGCGCGCGCTGAACCTCAGCGCCAACACCTACAGCAAGAACGATTTTTACGCGAGCGCCCAGGAGTACATCCGCTTCAGGACGCCGCACATGTCGCTGGCCCTGCTCGGCGACGCCGCCAACCGGCTCTCGCCCCTGCACGGCGTCCACCGCAAGCTCCTGCCGCTCATGGCGGGCCAACACGACAAGAAGCTGATCGACCTCGCGCTCGACGAAATGAAGCTCCTGGCCGCCATCGCCAGGGCGGCGATGCGCGATTTCGCCCGCCACCTCCTGGGCGAGCTCGAGCAGATCTCCAAGGGCGAGGCGGCCGCGGCGCGGCTGGATCCGGTCCGGGAAAAGGGCCTGGCCTTCGCGGCGGAAGTCAAGAGTTTCACCGAGGCCATGCATTTTTTGAGCGGCCAGGCCTCCAACCCCGTCCTGCCCGCCAGTCTGCGCGACGCCTTCCGCTGCTGCGACGAGTACCTGAACCTCACGTTCGAGGACTATCTCACGATCCTCCTGCACGCCTTGCGCGAACACCCGGAGGCCGCGGAGAAACTCTCGGCTCTGGACGCCGAGCTCGTGAAGCTCATCCTAGCCCAACGCGAGCATGGCCGCGCCATGGGCTATCCGTCGATCATGCAGGACAGCGGCCGCAACGAGCTGATGGTGTACCGGCGCGGGGTGCTCAAGAAGTTCGTCTCCAGCGCCCTGCATCTGCAGGTGGAAAGCTCCGAGTGGGAGGACGTCACTCAGTTCCTCCACGGCCTCGCCGCGGGGGCGGCGCTGCTGTTCGCCGCCGCCGTCTCCCTCTACGCCCGGAACCGCTACGTCACCGACAGCATGCCGTTCGTGGCCATCGTCTTCATCGCCTACATCTTCAAGGACCGCATCAAGGACTGGCTGAAGCTCCACTTTTCCAAGGGCATGACGCGCTGGCTGCCGGACCGCCGGGTCAGCATCAAGGACCCGATCACCGGCGAGAGAATCGGATTCTTCAAGGAGGCGTTCAGCTTCGTCCCTCCGGGCCAAGTGCCTGCCGAGATCAACCTCCGCCGCAACGCGGACAATTTCACCACCATGGACCAGGAGGGCAAGCCCGAGCGGGTGATGAAGTACGAGAAGGAGGTCACGCTCGACCCCAAGGCCGTCTTGAAATTCCACGAGAGGCGCAAGGACTTGAACGACATCATGCGCTTCTCGATCGACCACTTCCTGCGCCAGGCGGATAATCCCGCCGAGGACCACCCGCATCTCTCCGACGACGGCAAGCAGCTCGAGGTGCTGCGCTGCTCGCGCGTCTACCACGTGAACATGGTCATCCGCTACACCTCGCAAGGCTCCTCAGGCAAGCCCGAGGTCAGCTACGAGCGGGTGCGCATCGTGTTCAACCGAAAGGGCATCGTGAGGCTCGAAGAAGTCTCGGTCACGTAGCCCCCCGCCCACCCGAACGCCGCCCTTTTTGTATGCTGGGCGGCATGAACCGCCCCCTTCTCGCCGCCCTCATCGCCGCCTCCATCCTCCTCGGCAGCCGCGTCCCGGCGGCCGCGCAGACCGCCTACCAGAAGCCGCCGAAAGAGGTGCTCGATGTGCTGCACGCGCCCGCCGCGCCGGACACGGTGGTCAGCCCCGTCCGCGACGCGATGATCCTCGCGACGCCGGTGCGCTACCCCTCGATCGCCTACCTCGCCGAGCCGATGCTCCGTTTGGCGGGCGTGCGCGTCATCCCCCGCACGCGGCGGCCGCAGAACGCGGGCTACTGGAGCGTCTTCCGCATCGTCGCCCTCCCGGGCGGCGAAGAGCGCGCCGTGGAGCTGCCCGCCGACGCGAAGGTCGGCCTGCCCGCCTGGAGCGCCGACGGCAAGCGCTTCGCGTTCGTCAATCTCGCAGCGGACTCCGTCGAGCTGTGGGTGGGCGACGCGGCGACGGCGCGGGTGCGCAGGATCGAGGGCATACGACTCAACCCCTTCTTCGGCCGGCCGCTTCAATGGATGCCGGACCAGAAGACGCTCTTGGTGCGCGCGGTTCCCGGCGGCCAGGGCGCGCCCCCGGCCCAGGATGAGCCGCCGCGCGGGCCTTCGATACAGGAGACATCGGGCGAGAAGGGCGCGAGCAGCACTTACGAGGTGCGCGACGTGCTCAAGAGCCAGAAGGACGAGGAGCTCTTCTCGTACTATGGGATGACCCAGTTCCTCCTCGTCGACGCGGAGACCGGCCGGGCCGCCGCGCTGGGCGTCCCCGGCCTGTACGCGAGCGCCACGCCGGCGCCGGGCGCGCCCCTGGTGCTCGTCGAGACGATCCATCGGCCGTTCTCGTATCTCACGACCCACGAACGCTTCCCTCGGGAAGTGGACGTCTTGGGCATGGACGGACGCCTCGTCTACCACGCCGCCTCGGTGCCCCTGGCCGACCGCGTGCCGATCTGGGGCGTGCGGACCGGGCCGCGCGACTTCGGATGGCGCGCCACCGAGCCCGCGACGCTGGTCTGGTTCGAGGCGCTCGACGGCGGGGACTGGAAGACGCAGGTGCCGCACCGCGACCGCGTCCTCATGCTCAAGTCGCCCTTCACGAGCGCTCCCGAAGAGGTGGTCCGGACACGGGACCGCGCCGAGACGGTCTGGTGGGGTGAGCGCGGCGACACGGCGCTGGTCGTCAGCGTGGACCTGATCAAGCATTGGACGCAGACGCACGCCGTGGATTTCGACCATCCCGCCAAGCCCGCGCGCCTCATCTGGGACATGTCGAGCGACGAGGCCTACCATCACCCCGGTTGGCCGGTGATGAAGACGCTGCCCACCGGCGCGCGGGTCGTCCTCCAGGACAAGGACTCGATCTATCTCGACGGGCAGGGGGCCTCTCCCGAGGGCGACCGTCCCTTCCTCGACCGGCTGGACATGAAGACCCTCAAGGCCGAGCGCCTTTTCCGCTGCGACCGCTCCTCCTACGAGGAGTTCTACGCCTGGCTCGACCTCAAGGCCGGGACCTTCCTCACCCGCCGCGAGAATCCCGCCGACCCGCCGAACTTCTTCGTGCGCGCGCTCACGGGCCGCGTGAAGGCGCCCGAGGGCGAGGCGACGCGGACGGCCGCGCTCAAGCCGGTCACGCACCTGCCCGACCCGACGCCCCAGCTGCGCGCGGTGACCAAGCGCCTGGTGACCTATAAGCGGGCCGACGGGATCGATCTCTCCTTCACGCTGTATCTGCCGCCCGGCTACAAGGAGGGCACGCGCCTGCCCGCGATCGTCTGGGCCTACCCGCTCGATTACGCCGACCCGAAGATGGCCGGGCAGGTGACAGGCTCGACGCACACCTTCACGACGTTCGATTGGCCGCTGCACCTATTCCCGCTTCTGGAGGGCTACGCGATCCTCGACAACCCCCTGATGCCCGTGGTGGGCGACACCGACCGCATCTACGACACCTACATGGAGCAGCTCGTGGCCGGCGCAAAGGCCGCGGTGGACAAGGCGGTGGAGCTCGGCGTCGTGGACCGCGACCGCATCGGCATCACAGGGCACAGCCACGGCGGCCTGATGACGGTCAACCTTCTCGCCCACTCGGACCTGTTCCGCGCGGGCGTGGCGCGCAGCGGGGCGTACAACCGCTCGCTGACCGCCTTCGGCTTCCAGAACGAGCGGCGCACGCTGTGGGAAGCCCCGGAGGTGTACACGAAAGTCTCGCCGTATTTCCACGCGGACAAGATCAAGGCGCCGCTCCTCTTGATCCACGGCGCGCTCGACGTGAACCCCGGCACGGTCCCGCTGCAGTCCGAGAAGCTCTTCGAGGCGATCCGCGGCAACGGGGGCACGGCGCGGCTGGTGATGCTGCCCTTCGAGTCCCACGGCTACCGCGCCATGGAATCGACGGAGCAAGTCCTCTACGAGATGCTCGCGTGGTTCGACAAGTACGTCAAGAACGCCCCGCCAAGGTAGGGAACCTGATCTCCCTCTCCCGCGAAGCGGGAGAGGGCGGGGTGAGGGCAGCCTTTTACGGCTTCGGCTCCACCGAGGCGATCGGCACGGTATAGCTCGACTCCCACAGGTGGCGGTGGACGTCGGCCGCCCGGCGGGCGAGGGCCTCGTCCTTGACCGCCAGCTCGAGGTTGCGGGACTCGTCGAGATAGCCGCCGGCCCAGTTGCTCGTGCCCAGCCACAGCGTGCGCCCGTCGAGGATCAGGTACTTCGAGTGGAAGACGCGCGCGTAATCGATGTGGCCGCGCGAGGCGTCCGGCACGGCGATGAAGCGGACCTCCACGTTTGGCACCCCCGCGAGGCTCTTGAGGAAGCTCAAGTGACGCTTGTCCTCGTTGAGCTTGTCGAGCAGCAGCTTGATCTTGACGCCGCGCGCCGCCGCGGCGCGCAGGGCGTCGTCGATGACCGGATAAGGCTTGGCGTCCCTGCCGAAGCCAGCCGGGAGATAATCGTAGTTCTGGACGAGCAGCTCCTGCTTGGCGCCGCCGATGAGGCGGACGAGTTCCGCCTGCGAGTCTCCGACCCCGTCGGGGTTGAACCGCCAGGGGCTTGCGATCAGCTCGGCGCGCCGAGAGCTGTCCCCCGCCGGCGGCGTCTTCCTGCCGGGAATGGCCCAATCGGTCGCGCCCGCCAGCTTCCAGTCGTTGTCGAAGACAGACTGGATGTTCCTCACCACCGGCTGGTCGTTGACCGCCAGCCCCATCTCGTGGATCTGATCGAGAGCCCGCCAATCGAGGTTCTGGCTGCCCACGAAGGCGGCGCTCGAGTCGACCACGAAGAACTTGGCGTGGACGATGCCCTTGCCGGTCTTGCCGACGAGCGACCATTCGATGATGCGGAGCTCGAGGTTCGGGATCGCGACGAGCCGCTCGATGCCGGCGATGGAATTGTGGGCGAACTTGCGCTCCAGCAGCACGCGGATCTTCACGCCCCGGCGCCCGGCGCGCTCGAGGGCGGCGAGTGTCGGCTCCAGCACCGGGTCCACCGGCGCTTCCGTCGAGGGCGTGATGTAGAACTCCTCGACGTCGATCCGCTTGGCGGCGGCGTCGAACATCGCCGGCCATACCGAAGAGGCCTGGCGCAGGTCGGGTTCGACGAGCGTGGTCTCAGCGGGGTAGGAATAGACGAGCTCATAGCCCGGCACGACGAAGGCGGCGCGCGCCGACGGGGCTAGCAAGGCGAGAGCGGCAGCGAAGAATAGCGTTCCCATATCCGCGGATTATACGGAATTGTAGAATGCAGAAACTCCAAGGAGAGACACCATGATCCTCACGGCAGCCCTGCTTTTGAGCCTCGCGACCCCGGCCCGCGCCGACGCGCCGCTCCCCCCCGTCGTCGACCCGTCAGCGATCGACGCGACCGTCTCCCCGTGCGACGATTTCTTCCAGTACGCCTGCGGCAGCTGGCTCAAGGAGAACCCGGTCCCGCCGGACCAGTCGCGCTGGTATCGGTTCGACCTCCTCGACGAGCACACGCGGGCCATCCTGCGAGCCATCCTGGCCGAGGCCGCCGCCGAAAAGACGCAGACCTCGCCCAACGCGCGCAAGATCGGCGATTACTATTCCGCCTGCATGGACGAGGCCGCCATCGCCGCCAAGGGGCTGGCGCCGCTCAAGGCCGACCTGGCGCGCATCGACCGCCTGAAGGATAAGCGCGCCTTCGCCGCGGAGCTCGCCCGCCTCCACGGCGCGGGGGCCCCGGCGATGTTCAACTTCGGCTCGGTCCAGGATTATACCGACGCCTCGCGCATGATCGCCGACTCGGACCAAGGAGGCTTCGCGCTGCCCGACCGAGACTACTACCTGCTCGACGACTACAAGGACGAGCGCCAAGCCTACCGCGGCCATCTCGAGAAGATGTTCCAGCTCCTCGGCGACAAGCCGGCCGACGCGTCGAGAGAGGCGGAGACCGTGATGAGGATCGAGACCGCCCTCGCCAAGGCCGGCATGGGCCGGGTCGAGCGGCGCGAGCCCAAGAACGTCCATCACAAGATGGCGCTCAAGGATTTCGAGACCACCACGCCCTCCTTCCTCTGGAAGGATTACCTCGAAGGAGTGGGCGCCCCGGCGTTCGAGAGCCTTGACGTGTCGGACCCCGACTTCTTCAAGGGATTCGAAGGCGCGCTGACCGCCTTCACGACGGCCGAGTGGAAGACGTACCTGCGCTGGACCCTGGTCCACGGCAACGTCGCGATGCTGCCGGCGCCCTTCGTCCAGGAGGACTTCGAGTTTTTCGGAAAGCGCCTCGGCGGCCAGCAGGAGCTCAAGGCGCGCTGGAAGCGGTGCGTCGCGCTCACCGACCAGGGCCTCGGCGAGGCGCTCGGCCAGGAGTATGTCGCCCGCGAGTTCCCGCCGGCGGCCAAGGCGCGCGCCAAGCAGCTCGTGGCCGATATCGAGGCCGCGATGAACGCCGACATCCACGGCCTGCCCTGGATGGGCGACAAGACGAAGGAGCTGGCGCTCAAGAAGCTGGAAGGCCTCGCCAACAAGATCGGCTACCCGGACAAATGGCGCGACTACTCGGCCCTGACGGTGGCACCCGACGACGCCTTCGGCAACCTCGAGCGCGCCGAGGCCTTCGAGCTCCATCGGCAGCTCAACAGGATCGGCAAGCCCGTCGACCGCGGGGAGTGGGACATGACGCCGCCGACCGACAACGCGTACTACGACCCGCAGATGAACAGCATCAACTTCCCGGCGGGCATCCTCCAGCTTCCCAACTTCGACCTGAAGGCGGATACGGCGGCGCTGCTGGGCTCCATCGGCGCCACCGTCGCCCACGAGCTGACCCACGGCTTCGACGACGAAGGGCGACACTACGACGCCGTCGGCAACCTCGCGGACTGGTGGACGCCAGAGGACGGCAAGGCTTTCGAGGCGCGCGCTCAAGGCTTCGTCGACGAGTACTCGAACTTCGTCACCATCAAGGACGCGAAGGACCCGGCGAAGGACGTCAAGCTCAACGGTAAGCTGACGCTCGGCGAGAACATCGCCGACAACGGCGGACTCTTCCTCGCCTACATGGTGCTCGATCGAGCCCTGGCCGCCGACCGCGGCAAGACGATCGACGGGATGGACCCGGTCCAGCGCTTCTTCATCAGCTACGGCCAGAGCTGGTGCGAGAACGAGACGGAGGCGTCCTTGCGCAAGGCCGCCAAGGTGAACCCGCACTCGAACGGCAAGTGGCGCGTCAACGGCGTGGTCGTGAACATGCCCGAGTTCGCGAAGGCCTTCTCCTGCAAGGAAGGCTCGCCCATGGCGCCCGGAAAAGCCAACCGCGTCTGGTAAAGACTGATCGAGCCGCAAAGGGAGCGATCGAATGAACGACAAGAAGAAGGATGCCTGGGTCGCGCGCGGCAGCCATGTCTGGCGCTTCTTCCGCGCCGGAGGCATCGACCAGGTGGACCTGCGCCGCGGCGAGGACATCGCCGACCTTCCCGCGCTCGACCCCAAGCTCTGGGTCGCTTTGAGCTGCCCGGTCAAGGGACTCGAATTCGACGAGCGCACGCTCCAGCTCATCGACACCGACGGCGACGGCCGGGTCCGCGTCACCGAGATACTGGCAGCGACCCGTTGGGCCTGCAAGCTCGTGAAGGACCCGGCGATCCTAGTGTCCGGCGGCGAATCCCTCCCCCTTGCCGCCATCGAGGATAAGGACGAACTCGGCGCCCTCATCCTGGCCTCGGCCCGGCGCGTCCTGTCGAACATTGGAAAGCCCGACGCGCCCGCCATCGGCCTCGCCGACACGGCGGACACCGCGCGCATCTTCGGACAGACGAACCTCAACGGGGACGGGGTCGTCCCGCCGGAGTCCGCCTCCGACGAGGGCGTCCGCAAGCTCCTCGAGGAGATCGTCAAGACGATGGGCTCCGAGGCCGACCGCGGCGGCGACCCGGGGGTGTCCCGCGCCAAGGCGGACGCCTTCTTCGCGCAATGCCGGGCCTTTTCGGACTGGTGGCGGGCGGCGGAGCAGCCCCGGCCGGGAGAGCCCGCCGTCCTCCTAATGGGGGCGGACACGCCCGCGGCCTACGCGGCGCTGCAGGCGGTGCGCGGGAAGGTGGACGATTATTTCGTGCGCTGCCGGCTCGCGGCGTTCGACTCCCGCGCCGCCCTGCCCCTCAACCACGGCGAAAAGGCCTTCGAGGCCATGGCCGCCAAGGAACTGACGGAGAAGTCCGAGGACATCCGCTCGCTGCCGCTCGCCCGCGTCGAAGCCGGCCGCAAGCTCCCGCTGCGCGAAGGGCTCAACCCGGCGTGGCACGTCGCCATGAACGATTTTCAAGCTCGCGTCGCGGCCCCCATCGTCGGGAAGGACTCGACCGGGGTCACCGAGGAGGACTGGCGCCGCATCCAGGCGGCCTTCGGCCCCTACGAGCGCTGGCTGTGCGCCAAACCCCGAGGCACGGTCGAGCCGCTGGGGCTCGCGCGCGTGAGGGAGATCCTCGCCGCCGGAGGCGAGAAGACGGTGGCCGGACTCATCGACCAGGACCTCGCCCTCAAGCCTCAATTCGAGGCGATCGAGGCCGTCGAGCGCCTGATACGCTACCACCGCGACTTAGGCCGCCTGCTCAAGAACTTCGTGTCCTTTGCCGAGTTCTACGGCCGCGGCCAGGCCATCTTCCAGGCGGGCAGGCTTTACGTCGACGGCCGCTCCTGCGACCTCTGCATCCGCGTAGTGGACGTCGCCAAGCACGGAGCCCTCGCCTCGGCGAGCCGCACCTTCCTGCTCTACTGCGAGTGCAGCCGCAAGGACACCCCGGAGAAGATCATGATCGCTGCCGCTCTGACCGGCGGGGACTCCGACCATATCTTCGTCGGCCGCAACGGCGTGTTCTACGACCGGCTGGGACGCGACTGGGACGCCACGATCGTCAAGGTCATCGAGCATCCCATCAGCATCCGGCAGGCCGTCTGGTCTCCCTACAAGAGGCTGGCGCGGTTCCTCGGAGAGCAGATCGAGAAGATCGCCTCGGCCCGGGACAAGGCGGCGACCGAGAAGATGGGTGCGCAGCTGGAGGGCCACGTCAAGGCGATCGACGAGGGCAAGGAGCCGGCCAAGGAGCCGCCCTTCGACGTGGCGAAGTTCGCCGGCATCTTCGCGGCCATCGGCCTCGCCATCGGCGGCTTGGCGGCCGGCGTTGGGAAGCTCGTCGAATCGTTCACGAACCTGCTGTGGTGGCAGAAGCCGCTGGCGATCCTGGGGGCCTTTGCCGCGATCTCCGGGCCGTCCACGTGCATCGCCTGGCTGAAGCTGCGCCAGCGCAACCTCGGCCCGCTGCTGGACGCCAACGGGTGGGCCATCAACGGCCGGATGAGCATCAATATCCCGTTCGGAGCGGCGTTGACCTCCGTGGCGAAGCTCCCTACGGACGCGGTGCGCTCGCGGGAGGACCCCTACGCTCCCGAGAAGAGCCATGCCATTCTATACGGCTGGCTCGTGCTCGCCGTGGGAGCCGCCATCGGCCTCCTGTTGTGGCGGATCGGCGGTCCGGCAGCGCTGCTGAGTCTCTTCGGACGCTAAAGACCTGCTTCCAGCAAGAAGCCCGGGCTCGCCGCCGCGCCCGGCGGAAGCAACGACACCGCTGTGAAGGCGGCTTCAAGTTCGCGGCTGGACGCATGAATTCTGATTGCCCCAGCATGAGGATTCGCTTGGCGTAATCCTTCCAGGCTTTCAAAACCCCGCCCGGCTAAGCTCTTGGTGAGCCGCCGCGGTTCCCGCCTTCGGCCAGTTCATCGGCGCCGACGTCCAGGCCTCCGTCGCGGGCGCGATCGGCACCGACGCGTCGCAGGCCTATCTCGTGGACGGCGGCGGCGCGGCGGCGGCCCAGGCGGCGGCCGCCTCGGCGAACGGCGCGGGCTCCGCCGGCGCGGCGGCGACCGCCCAAACGGCCTCCTCTCCCTTCATGAACTTCGGCGGGGGCTCGGCCGGCGAGAGCAACCCGCCCGCGACCTTCTCGCCGCCCCCGTACGGCACCGTCAAGACGCCCGGAACCGGGACCTCGACCGGCCCGAACGGAACGCCGTCATCGGCCGCGGCGATCGCCGTCCAGTTCGCCTACAAGCAGCTTGGCAAGCCATACGTCTTCGGCGCCGACGGACCCAATAGCTATGATTGCTCCGGCCTCACGATGGCCGCCTGGGCGAAGGCGGGAGTCAAGCTGCCCCACCACGCCGCGTACCAGTACGCAACGATCAAGCACCACGTCTCGCGCAGCGAGCTGCAGCCGGGCGACCTCGTCTTCTTCGGCTCGCCGATCCACCATGTGGGAATGTACGTCCACGGAAACCTGATGATCAACGCGCCCGAGCCCGGAGAGAACGTGCGCTTCGACAAGTGGACCCGGTCGGATTTCGCCGGCGCCGCGAGGCCGTAATAGCGGTCAGCGGGCGCTGTTGAGCCAGCTCGAGAGGCGCTTCGACTGCGCCTCCCGGAACCGGATGTTGAGCTCGATGGTCTCCAGCGTCTGTGCGAGCGGCCTTTCCGACGCCTCCACTTGGTTCTCCGGCTTGGTGAAGAAGTCGGCGATCCCCGCCAAGTGCGCCGAGTCGGCGAAGGAGGCGAGGCCCTCGATGATGTACGTGGCGCCCTTGGGCCCGGTCTTCTCCTTGATCGCGGCCCATCGCTCCTGAACGGCTTTCCACGCCTCGCCGCGCACGGCCGTATTGCCCATCACGCGCGACAGCGGCTTCCAGAGATCCTGGCCCCGGATCTCGTCGGTCAGCGACAGCTCGACGAGCTTGCGCGCAAGCACCGGGTCGCGGAACTCCGCCAGCGCCGACTGGAAAAGATCGCGCCGCTCGGGCGTCGTCGCTTCCCCCATGCGGCGGCGGTACTCATCGAAGCGCGCGGCCGGCCCCCGGCGCGCCCCGAGTTCGAGGAGGGCCGGCGCCAGCGTCGGGTCGAGGCTTTCCGGGTGGTCGAGGAAGAGCTTGAGCTTCTTTTCCGCCTCGGCGGCCAGCCGCGCGGACGGCGCCGCGGCGAAGGCCGCAAGGGCCGCGGCGCGCACGAGCTTCGCGTCGTCGGTCTCGCCGCGCTTGGCCTTCCAGCCCAAGCGTCTCCAGTGCGGCCCGAAGACCGACTCGACGAGGCGGGCGAAAGCCGGCCGGTCCGGGTCGGACACGATGGTCTCGAGGCGGCGCAGATAGCCGGCCATGTCCTCCAGCAGCAGCCGCCCCTTGTCGGCGCTCATCGCGACGGCCAGGTCGAGGAAATCCGACACCGACGCCTCTCCGTTCTTCACCTGCGCCCAGAGATGGTTCAAGAGCCCCGCGCGCTCCAGCTCGTCAAGCGCAGGCCACTCGGTCCGAAGCTTGGCGAGCGTCTCGGAGTCCAAGGAGACTCGATAGAGGCCGGTCTCGCCGACGTTCGGGTAGGCCCACAAGAGCTCTCCCTTTCCGGGAAGCTCGATCTCCTCGCGGCCGTGCTTGAGCAGCGCCCGGTGCAGGCGCGTGCGCGACTCTCCCTTGAGCCGGTAGCGGATGACGACCGGGACGGTCCAGTTGCCCGCCGCCTGCGAGGCGCCGTGCGCGTCGAAGCGCTTCTGCGACAGCTCGAGCCGGCGCCGGGCCGCGTCGGCCACGCGCGCCGCCACCATCGGATAGCCGGGCTTGGTGAGCCAATCCTGGGCGAGCGCGCCCACGGGCTCGCCCGAGGCCTTTTCGAGCGCGCTCCAGAGGTCGGCCGCCACCGTGTTGCCGTACTGATGCTCGCGCATGTACGCCTGGATGCCTGCGCGGAAGGCCTCCTCTCCTAGATAAGCCTCGATCATGCGCAGGAACGTCCCGCCCTTCTCGTAGCTCAGCGGGTCGAACTGCGCCTCGATCTCGCTGGTGTCGCGCGCCTCGGAGATCACGGGCCGCGTCTTGCGCAGCGCATCGATGATGAGCGCCCGGCGCTTGCGCGCCTCAAAGTCGTGCCACGTCTTCCAGGCCGGCTTCCATTCATCGACGACCTTGAAGGCGAGCCAGGTGGCGAAGGCCTCGTTGA
>JAPLKK010000135.1:14015-27414 GCA_026388115.1 Elusimicrobiota bacterium
TGCACGATCTCGTGGGCGACGACCTCGGCCACGCGGCGGCGCGCCCGGGTGGAGGAGAGCTTGGCGTCCACCAGCAGGGCGGAGTCGCGGAAGAAGATCGCGCCCCAGTTCTCCATCGCCCCCGCCGCGAAATCCGGCACGGCCACGAGGTCGAGCTTGGGAAGCTGGTAGGCGAGCCCGAAGTACCGGTTCAGGCTCTTCAGCGAGTGCTTGGCGATCTCCAAGGCGAAGCCGGCCTGGGCCTTGTCCGCCGGCAGCGTCCACACGGTCACGGGGCGCCCCCCCGCTTTGCGCGCGCCGGGCACCAGCCGCGCGACGGCCAGCGCGAGCAGATACGAGGACATCACCGGCGACTCGCCGAAGCGGACGGTCTGGCGTTCGCCGTCGACGCTGCGCGATTCGGGCGGCTGGTTGGAGAGCACGGTCATGCGGGCCGGCGCCGTCACCGAGAGGCCGAACTTCGCCTTGAACTCCGGCTCGTCGAAGCACGGGAACATCCTGCGGGCGGCCGTGGCCTCGAGCTGGGTGAAGGCGTACCGCTCCAGCTTCCCGCCGTGCTTGGCGGTGGAGAGGTACAAGCCGCGCATCTGGCGGTTGTAGAGCCCGGAGAACTCGAACTCGAGCTCCGCCTTGCCGGCGGGCAAGGGCTCCTCCAGCGCCAGCGTGACCGTCTCGGCCGCGGCGTCGGAGCGGATGCGGTCGGCGGGGATCGTCCGGCCGGCGAGCCGCGCCTCCTTGATGTCGAGCTCCAGCGAATGGAGCGTCAGCGACCTCACCGGCCGCTCGACCGTCAGGTCGATGCGGACGCGGCCGGTGAACCGGTCCTGATCGGGGTCGACATGGAGATCGAGCTGATACGAGAGGGGGCGGACTTCCGTCGGCAATCGGCCTTGCATGGCCCTACTACTACCACAGATGACTAGAACAAGGCAACCGAACGAGGTGTCAGACGTCAACTTATAGAACTTCCTTGCTCGGCACAAGTTCTATAAGTTGACGTCTGACACCTAAGCGTGGTGCCGGATGCTTTCAAACCTTTAGGACGACAGTCTCGTCGGATCCTTCCCTTTCCGGCCCTTCTTCATGCGCCGATAGCCCGATAGAATATCAGCATGAACAAGAAACTCCCGCTCGTCTTAGCCGCGGCCTTCGCGATGACGCTGGCCGCCAGCCTGCCCTCCAAGGCGGAGCCCGCTCTCGAAGCCCAATCCGCCTTCGCGGCGAAGGATTTCGATCTCAACGGCATCAACATCGCGGCGCAGTCCGGCGCCGGCGCGGTGGATGCGCGGAAGATGTGGGCGTCCGGCACTCGCAATCTCACCCCGCTCACCGCCGCTCCGAAGCCGCGCCAGCACCTCGAAGTGGCCTCGCCGGCCGTCGATCCGGCGCCCGCCAAGCCCACCGGCTCCAGCATCGGCGCGAAGCTCTGCACCGCCGCCGGCGCGACGGCAGGGTTCCTTGGCACGCTCTACCTCGCCCTGGGCGATCCTCTCGTCCTGGCGGGGCTGGCGGTCGGCGGAGCCGTGGTCGGCTACTCGGCGGCCAAGCGCGAGGGCCTGAAGGGCTGGAAGGTGGTCGGCGCGACGCTCGGCGGAGCCAACGACGGGGCGATGTGCTTGATCTCCGCCGGAGCCTCGGTCGGACGCACGGTGGGCAAGGGGCTCGAAAGACTGTTCAGGCCCTAAGCACGCAACGATCGTAGACGGGGAAAGGCCGGCCTGAGGGGGCCGGCCTTTTTATTTCGGGTGGATGACCCAGGCGCGCAGCCAGTTCGGCTGGTTCGCCTTGCACTTGCGACGGGTACCGCCGCAAATCCCGTTGGAGTCGATGACGGTGATCTTGCCGTTCCTGTCCGTGTCGGCATCCACCACGTAGGCCACGTGGCCGTAGCGCGCGTTGATGTGGTGACCGTAGCTCGGCGGGTAGACGACGACCGTGCCGTTGCCCGGGAGATGGTCCACGTGGAAGCCCAGCTTTCGGGCGTTGGCGATCCAATCGACGGCGTTGCCCTCGATCGACCGCGTCCACGCCGCGACCGCGTGCACGCCTTGCGTGCACTGCTCGGCAAGCACCGGCGACGCCGTGACGGCGAGCACGACCGCTGCGGCAAAGATCCCTTTCTTCATGACCCAAGTGTAGCCCGCTTGCTCGAAGCGTCAAGAGGTCAACCGGCACCAAGTTTGGTAATTTGCCCTCACCCCACATGAGAATCGATCCCGAGAAGATGCTCGAGCTGTATCGCCACGGCGTCTTCCCCATGGGCGACCACGACGGCAAGCTCTATCTCATCTCTCCCGACCCTCGCACGATCCTCCCCCTCGACGCCTTCCGCATCTCCCACGGCTTGGCGGCGAAGCTCAGCTCCCGGCGCTTCCCCGTCACCTTCGACCGGGCCTTCGAAGAGGTCGTCGACGCCTGCGCCGGCAGGCCGGTCACCTGGATCACGCCCGAGCTGCGCCAAGCGTATCTCGATCTGCGTCATCTCAAACGCGCGCACAGCGTAGAGGCGTGGAGCGAGGGAAGGCTCGTGGGCGGCGTGTATGGGCTTTGCGCCGGCGGCGCCTTCTTCGCGGAGTCCATGTTCCACCGCCTCACCGACGCCGGCATAGCGGCGCTCGCCGCTCTGGTCGCGCGCCTGCGCAAGAAGGGCTTCGCGCTTTTCGACGTGCAGTTCATGACTCCGCACCTGTCGCGCTGCGGCGCCGTCGAAATATCGCGCGAGCGCTATCTCGAGCGGCTGGCCGAGGCGCTCAAGAAGCGCTGCGCGTGGTAGACTCGATCTCCGCGGCCAATCGCGCCATGTCCCGCAAGTAGATCGGAGACTTGTCGAGGTAGAAGGCGAGCGCGGGACCGAAGTTCCGGCCGGCAAGTCCGTCGAGCAGCAGCTTGCTGATGAGCTTCTGTCGCTCGAGAAGCCGCTGCGTGTGGAAGACGATCCTCCTCTCGTCGGGCGTGCTCTCCTCCATCATGCGCCTGAAGACCGGCCGGGCGCGGGGCTGAAGCATCCAGAAGTACAGCAGATCGAGCGAGTTCAGGATCTGGTGCCGCACCTCGTCGTCCCCCCTCTCTCCGGCGACAAGGTTGATGAACTCCTTGGGCGACTGGAGCAGCTGGAGCACGTCATGTTTGGGAAGCAATGCCTCAAGCTCCCCGTGCCTGAAGAGCAGCCACCGCACCTTCGTCCCGTAGTCGAGCAGGCGCATCCGGATGTTGACGCCGCGATCCGCCGATCCCTCGATGAAGCCGGCGACCAAGTCGCTCGCCGCCTTGCTGATCACCGCGGCCCAGTTCTGCATCATCGCGTCCGCCGCAGGCGCCGTCATCCCGCCCTTGATCATGAGGAAGCGGACGACCGCGTTGAGCGCGAAGGCCACGGGGATGGCCAGCACCGAACGGAAGAAGTTGCCCCTGGCCGCCGCCTGGGGGAGGCCGCGGATCGTGTTGTGCGAGAAGAGGTAGATGCCGTTGGCCAAGCCCAGAACGGAGTAGCACAAGAGCGGAGCGTTGGCGACGGTGATGTCCAAGCTCTGCTTGAGCAGGACGGATTTGACCAGCCAATCCAGGAGCGGCACTGAGAAGCCCGTGTAGAGCAGCGAGTCGGCGACCCGCTCCCAGCTCACCAGATCCTTCCACGAGATCAGTTTGGATCGCGCGAAGCCCCCGCCGCCGACCACCGACTGAAGAACGTTGCGAAGCCCGGTGATCCCGAACCAGATAGGCGCACCGAGCCACGCCAGCACCCACCAGTCCTTGGTGAGGTAGAACGTCAGGAAGGCGGGCACGAGCCCGACCAGGACCTTGCCCAAGTTGCGGATCCGGCTCTTGAGCCTCGTGCGCGCGAAGGGAGGGGGCGCCTGCGAAGGGGGCCCGAGCAGGAACCCGTTCGTCGGGTCTTTCTCGATGCCGCCCATGGTGAGGATGTTCCCGGGCTGTTCGACGTGGGTCGTATTGGGCACCAACTCGAATGACTCGCGTCGATTCGTCCCGAGCTCGCTCATCCCGGGCAGCTTGCGGAGGATCCTGAAGGTCCAAGCCATCGCAAAGAACGGATTGGGCCGCTCCCGGACCACGATGTGGTGCTCCGTCTCGGTGCGCAGCGGCAAGACCTCACGCGTGCCGCGGGCGCGGAAGTATTCGCGCCGCGCCCGGGCGGGCAAGGTCTCGGCCACCACCAGCCCCATGCCGAACAACGATTGCGCACGCCCCATCGAGTCGCTGCCGATGGTGGTCCTCAGCGGGACCTTGGCGTAGAGCGAGCCGAACTCCGCCAGGTGAGCGAGGGCATGCTCCAAGCCGCGGATGCGCTCCTCCTTGTGCGGCCCGTTCCCCGCCGCGATCTCCCGGATGCAATCACCGATGAGCCGCTTGAGGATGATCGTGTTGCCGGAGTTGAGCACCTGGCGGATGTGGGCGATGGCCCGCACGTCGGGCGCTTTCTGCAGCCGATAGTCCTTCAGGTTGAAGAGCTCCAAGTGAGTCACGGCTCCATGCGACTGGTATAGAGCCTCGAGCACGTCGGCCGGGGTGAGATCGGTCAGGTTGAGCACCAGATCGCAGCCTGAACGCACGCCATTGAGCCTTTCGCAGAGCTCGCGGGTCGTCAGCTTGAGCAGGTCGGGGACGTCCTCGCCTTCGCGGAGGTCGTCCGGGTGCGGGACCTCGGGATAGCACGACCGGCGCAGCCAGGACTCGGCGATCACGTGCGGCAGCAGATGATCGAGCTCGCGCAGCCGGTCCTCGAAGTGCGACTTCTCCGCGCCTTGTGCGCGCCTGGCCCTTCGCGCCAGATCGGCGACCAACGGCCGCGCGCTTTCGAGGCACTTGTGATGGATGAAGTCCGCCAGGTGCGTGATGGATGCCTGGCCGACGCCGATCGAGGCGCGGAACTCGTCTTCGATGAGCGGCGCCAGGTGGATGTCGAAATGTTCGTTCAGCGCGCTCAGGTACTTCTGGTTGAAGCAGCGCAAGACCGTGAAGACGTACTCCGCGCTTCTGCGCGCGACCTCGCGGCCGAGGTCCATGAAGGCCTTGGTGCTGCCCTTCTCGACGAACGCCCGGAAGTCTCTCGCGCTGTCCAGACCTCGCGGAACCCAGATGAAATGGATGTACTTGCCGTGGGAGCGGGCCGAGAACTCGAGGCCGGGGCGCACATTCACGTCCATGATCTCGGCGGCCTCTTTCAGCTCGGCCACGGCGTCGGGGGTCCAGTAGTAGTAGTAGACGACGGTCAGGTCGCGGATGCCCTTGATCCAGGCATCGAGCACCAGGTGCGTCGGCGCCTTGCGGCCCTTGGTGTGGGCGTCATGCACGTGGTGGTCGAACGCCACCTGGTTCCACTCCTCGGACATCTCGATGAGGTGGTACTTGCGCAGCTGCCGGCGGATCTCGGCCGGGCGGCCGCTGACGGCGCGGTAGAAGTCGTGAGCCAGATCGACCTGACGCCAGTAGTCGCGCTCCTCTCTGACCAGCTCCTTCATGACCGTCAAGAGCACGCGCGCCGTGTTCCGCTGCAGTCCTCCCGCGGAGCTGAGGAACGCTTCGTCGTGCAGCGCGCGCAGGGCGACGAGGCGGTCGTTCGCATCGTCCTGCTCGAGGGAGTCGAGAAGGCGGATCGCGGCATAGGCGAGCCGCCGCTCGCGCGTGGCGGTGAGCTCCTTGATCCCGCGCGGATGCAGCGCCGGATCGAAAAGGCTGCGCAGCATCTCGGGCCGCTCTCGCTTGCCCACCGTGCGGAATTCGGCGATCAGCTCTACAAGCTCGTAGTCTCGCGCGTCGAAGAGGAGGATCGGACGCTTCCGCCGGGAGCTCGGCTCGACGCGTTCCTCGTCGGGCTCGGAGTCCTCTTCAAGTCTCAGGACGGGATCTGTCATGCGCTAGGCGATCGCTTTCTCGACGGTCGCGATGTCGACGACGCCTTTGAGGCCGTAGAGCGCCGGAAGCACCTTCTCGGCCGGATATTTCCTGCGCAGCGACGCGACAAGGTCGGTCCCGGCGCGGTAGGCCGGGAGATACATCCTTCCCAACAGCGGGTGCCGGCCCCAGGGTCCGGACAGCTTCTGCGCCCGCTCCTCGGTCACGAGGAAGTCCTTGCGCAGGACGGCCGCGACCTCGGGTTGGGGCATGTTCTGGCCCCACGTCAGTCACGAGGACTGATTCTTCGCGTCGTCCTGCAGCAGCGCCAAGAGCACCCCGATCTGCAGGTCCTCATCCGGCAGCTGCTCGACCTCGGTGACCCCGTGCGCGATGAGGATCGCGTTGTTGGCCACCCCCTCGAAGAGCGACGCCGCCCGCGTATTCATCGTCAGCACGGTCGCCTCGAAGCCCGCCTTGCCCCGCGTGTACAGGTTCTGCAGGTAGGCGAAGGTCGTCACGTGGCCGGGCACGACCTCGTGGCTGATGAGCTGCTCGAACTCGGGCACCGAGATGCCCAAGGAGGCGTTGATCTCGTAGGTCGCCTCGTACTCCGGGCTGCCGTCCGGCCTGCGGGCGCGGCCCAGGTAGTTCATCGAGCCGGAGAACCACGCGTCCTTGATCGGCAGGAAGCGGATGTTGGCGCGCGGAACGCCGCGCAGCACGTTCGGCAGGTAAGGCATCAGGTTCTTCTGCGTCAAGGCGTCATACTGCGCGATGAACGCTCCGCTGAGAGCGGGAAGCGACTTCGCCGGCACCATGCGCTCGCTGCGCCACGCGTCCACCGCGGCGAGCAGGCCGGCGCCGTCGGTCGAGGGATAGCCCGCCTTGGCGAGCAGCTGAGCCGCCTTCTCGCGCTTGGAGCGCGGGTCGGACGGCTCGGGCTCGCGACCGGTGGAGGCCAGCACGCAGCGCTTGAAGGGGACGGGCTCGCCCTTGTCCAACAGCTCCATGGCCAGGTCCCACATGACCTCAAAGCAGAGCGAGAGGCCCTTCAGGTACGCCCGGCGGCGCCGGCCCTCCTTCACCGCCTCCTCGGCCACGCCGCGGATCGCCCCGCGCACGTCCACGGCGGCGAGGTACTCGTCGATGGCGACGCGGTCGGGCTCCTTCGCCGCCACGCCTCCGGTCCTGCGGAGCACGGCCGCCGCGGGATGCGTGTAGGCAGGCGAGAGAGGAGCTTCGGAGAACCACGAGTCGGCGATGAACCGGCCGGTCCCCGACGGGTTCATCACGTCGCCGCCCCAAAGCGTGTCGATGCCCAAGATGGCGTCGGCCACGCATGCGTCCAGCTTCGTCGACGCCGGTGCTTCCAGAGTCTCCACGGTCATGCCTTTGCCTCCGTTTTGCGCGTGGCGTTGAACCACACATAGGCGCACAGCCCGGCGAAGAGCAGGGCCGACACGCCTTGCGACGCCATGTCATGGTCGAAGAACGGCGTCTTGATCTTGCTCTCGGCGTACCACGGGAAAAGCCTCAACGCCGCGCCGAAGACCCCTCCGAGGGCCCCGCCCGCCATCAGGCCCGAGGCGATGATGACGCCCCGCTCGCGGATGGTGGCGCCGCGGTGGCCCCGCAGGTGCTCCGCCTTCCGGCCGACGAAGTGCGCCAGAATCCCGCCGACCAGCGCCGGCGTGTTCAGCTCAAGCGGCAGGTACATCCCGAGCGCGAAGACCATCGACGGCACGCCCAGCATCTCCATGGCGACCGTGGTCATCGCTCCCGCGCCGAAGAGGATATAGGCGACCGGTTGGCGGCTCATGAAGCCCTCCACCAGCGCCTTCATGATGGACGCCTGCGGCGAGGCCAGCACGATGCGTGCGTCGCCGGGCGCCGCCTCGCCGAACTGGAAGGTGCGCGCCAGCAGCATGATGGTCAATCCCGAGGCCACCGAGGCGGCGATGATGCCGAGGAACTTCACCTTCTCCTGCGCCGCCGGCGTGGAGCCCAGCCAGTAGCCGGTCTTGAGGTCCGTGATCGTCTGCCCCGAGATCGAGAGCGCGGTGCACACCATGCCCGCGATCGCCATCACGAAGAACATCCCCGTGGTGCCCGACAAGCCGAAGCGCAGGAGCACGGCCGACGAGATGATGATCGTCAGCATCGTCATTCCCGAAACGGGGTTGCGCGCCGTCGTCGCGATCGCGTTGGCGGCGACCGAGGCGCAGAAGAAAGAGAAGACCAGCGCCAAGGCCAAGCCTGCCGCGACCGCGGTCGCGGAGGCGCCGAGGCTTCCCAAGAAGATCGCCACGGCGACGGCGCTGACCGCCACGCCGAGGAGGATCGTCACCACCGAGATGTCGCGGTCGGTCCGCTCCAGCCCCGCCCCCTTGCTCTGGAACGCCCGGAAGGCGATGCGCAAGGAGCCAGCGACGATCCTGAGCGATTTGATGATGCCGAAGATGCCCGCGGTCGCGATGGCGCCCACGCCGATGAAGCGCACGTAGCCGCGGAAGATCTGCGTCGCGCTCATGGTCGCGATCGCCGCCGTCGCGGGATAGACCGCGATGTTCGGGAACCCCCTCCCGATCATCCAGATGAGCGGCACGAACACGAAGTTGGCAAGGAACCCGCCCGCGCAAAGGATCATCGAGGAGCGCAGGCCCATCACATAGCCCAGGCCGAGGATGAAGGCAAGGGCGTCGAAGCTGAAAGCGACGCGGGTCCGCTCGGCGAGCATCTTCACCACCGGGACGAACTGGAGGTCGACGTACTCCTTCCACACCTGGAAGGTGGTGACGAAGAAATCGTAAACAGCCGCGATCGCCGTGGCCTCGAGCAGAAGCTTCGCCTGCGAGCCGCCCTTCTCTCCGGTCACCAGCACCTCGGTGATGGCGGTGGCCTCGGGATACGGGAACAAGCCGTGCATGTCGCGCACGAAGTAGCGCCTGAGCGGGATGAGGAACAGCACGCCGACGCAACCGCCGGCCAGGCAGATGAAGATGGTCTGCGCCGGATGGGGGTCGAGCTTCAGGATGTACAGCGCCGGCAGCGTGAAGATGGCGCCCGCCACCACGCCCCCCGCGACGCCGCCGATGCCGGTGATGATGACGTTCTCAAGCAGCGTCGAGCGGCGGCCGTACATGCGCGCCAGCCCGATCGCCAGGATCGAGATCGGGATGGCGGCCTCCATCACCTGGCCCACCTTCAGCCCGGAATACGCGGAGGCGATCGTGAAGACGACGCACAGCACGAGGCCCCAGCCGACCGAGCGCACGGTCAGCTCGGGGACGACGGCGGGCGCGGCGATGATCGGCTGGTACGCGGTGCCTTCCGGCAGCGGCGTGTACGCGTTCTCGGGCAGCGATTTCGTCTCGAGAGTTGGCATCAGGTCTCCAAGGGGCAGAACATCGTACAAAAGGTGCGCGCTCGGGAGGCAAGGCCCGCGCGGGTCTGGGCACTTGCCGCCCATGCTCCCCCTTTCTTACACTCCGGCTATGATGAACCACGCCTTGCTTGCCGCAGCCCTCCTGTTCCCCGCCCCTCTTTTCGCCGCCGGCGGAGCCGCCGAGGGCACGCCCGTCTACCGCGACCCGCGCGCGCCGGGCGAGGCCCGCGCCGACGACCTGCTCGGGCGCATGACGCTCGACGAGAAGATCACTCTCTTGAGCGGCATCGACTCTTTGGACCTGCCGCCGAACGCGCGGCTCGGCATCCCGAAGCTGCGCATGACGGATGGCCCGCTGGGCGTGCGCCACGGCAACAAGGCCACCGCCTTCCCCGCCGCCGCGGCCTCGGCCTCCAGCTTCGACACCGAGCTGGTCGGCGAGCTTGCCGCCGCGATGGGCGTGGAGACCCTCGCCCTCGGCCGCGACATGCTGCTCGCCCCCTGCATCAACATCGTCCGCGCGCCTCACGACGGCCGGAACATGGAGACCTTCGGAGAGGACCCGCACCTCGCCGCGCGCATGGCGGTCGCCTACGTCGTCGGCCTGCAGAGCCAGGGAGTCCTCGCCAGCACCAAGCATTACGCTCTCAACAACCAGGAGACCGAGCGCATGACGATCGACGTGCGCGCCGGCGAGCGCGCGATGCACGAGATCTACCTGCCCGCTTTCCTGGCCGCCGTGCGCGCCGGGACCTGGACCATCATGGCCGCCTACAACAAGATCAACGGCCACTACGCCGCCGAGAACTCTTACCTTATAGAAGATGTCCTGAAGAACCGCTGGGGCTTCACGGGCTGGGTCGTTTCCGACTGGGGCGCGACGCACAGCACGCTGGAGTCGGCGAACAACGGCTTGGACGTCGAAATGCCCTCCGGCGAGTTCTTCGGCGACGGCAAGCTTCAGGCCGCGGTGCACGAAGGCAAGCTCTCGATCGACAAGATCGACGACAAGATGCGGCGCGTGCTCCGGACGATGTTCGCCTCAGGCTTCTTCGACCGCAAGGCCGCCGATCGCCCGCCGCGCACGGCGGTCAACAGCCCCGAGCACCGCGCGCTGGCGCTGCGAGCGGCGCAAGAGGGCATCGTGCTGCTCAAGAACGACGGCGTCCTGCCGCTGGAGAAGGTCGCCTCGCTGGCGGTGCTCGGTCCCAACGCGCAAGAGTACCGCGCCGGCGGCGGCTCCTCCCAGGTCGAGCCGATACAGACCATCGCCCCCCTGGCCGGCCTGCGTGAGCGCGCCGGCGACAAGGTCAGCATCGCCTTCGAGCCCGGCGTCAGCCTGCCGGGAGGCGTCAAAACGATCCAGTCCGAATGGCTGCTCCCCCCCCCTGGAAAAGGCGGGGCGCACGGGCTCTGGGCCGAGTACTTCTCGAACAAAGAGCTGCAAGGGGCGCCCGTCCTCGCCCGCCTCGAGTCCGACGTGAACCACGATTGGTCGGACGGCCAGAAGCCCGCCGAGGGCGTGGGCCCCTACGACTTCTCCGCCCGCTGGACGGGCCGCCTGCGCGTCCCCAAGAGCGGCGAGTACGAGCTGGCCGCGCGGACCGACGACGGCGGCCGGTTGTGGCTGGACGGCAAGCCGTTGGCCGACGACTGGTCGGACCACGGGCCGGTCACGCACTCGAAAAAGGTGACGCTCAAGGCCGGGCGCGATTACGCCATCAAGCTGGAGTTCTACCAGCATGGCGGCGGCGCCACCGCCCAGCTGGGGTGGATACCGCAGACCGCGGCTCAGATGGGCAAGGCCGTGGCGGCGGCAAAGAAGGCCGACGCCGCCGTCATCTTCGTCGGCCTCTCCGACGCGCTCGAGGGCGAGGGCAACGACAGGGCCTCCCTCTCCCTGCCCGAAGGACAGGATGCCCTCATCGAGGCCGTAGCCAAGGTCAACAAGCGCGTCATCATCGTCATCGAGGCCGGCGGCCCGATGCTCATGCCGTGGGCCGACAAGGTATCCGCCATCGTCCAAGCGTGGTATCCGGGAGAGGAAGGCGGGCGCGCGATCGCCGACATGCTGCTCGGCCGCGTCAACCCCTCGGGCAAGCTCCCCGTCACCTTCCCCAAGCGCTGGGAGGACTCGCCGGCCTACGGACACTACCCGGGGCACGAGTCGGTGGATTACGCCGAAGGCCTGTACGTCGGCTACCGCCATTTCGACAAGCGCGCCGTCGTGCCCTTGTTCCCCTTCGGCCACGGCTTGTCCTACACGCGCTTCGATTACGCGAACCTCGCGGCCGACGTGAAGGACGGCTCGACGGGAGCGCCCGACATCGAGGTGACGGCCGATATCACCAACTCAGGCAAGCGCGCCGGCGCCGAGATCGCCCAGCTGTACGTCTCGCAAGACGCGCCGCCCGTGGACCGGCCGGCGCAAGAGCTGAAGGGCTTCGCGCGCGTAACGCTGGCTCCCGGCGAGACGCGCAAGGTGAGCTTCCGCCTGAACAAGGATGCCTTCGCCTACTACGACGAAAAGACTCACGATTGGGTGGTCGCGCCGGGCCGCTTCACCCTGCGCCTGGGCGCCTCCTCCCGCGACATCCGCCTCACCAAGGCGATCGAGCTGAAGTAATCAGTTCGTCGGCCAGACGGCCGGAAGGTCGTCGTTCTGGGCCTTGTCGCGCCGGGCCCATTCGGCCGGGCAGGAGGAGCCGACGCAGGCGATGATCAGGCCGATGCCGCGGCCCGCGCGATGGAGGAACAGCCCGCGGACCCGCTTGTCGGTCCCCGGCAGGTACAGCCCCCAAAGGCTGTTCACGCGCTTGACGTCGAAATCCACCTCGGCCTCGTCGTTCGAGCCGATGATGGAGTAATGCTTGAGATACATGATGGTCAGGTGGCCGCCGCGGGTGACGTCGAGATCCGGGATCAGGATGCGCACGGCCGAGGTGCCGCCGGTCGCAGCCTCTATCTCGACGCCGCAGTTATTCTGCTTGTCGAGGCGGTCGGCGCCCTGGACGGAGCAGCGGCGGAGCGAATCGTCGAACGGAACGACCCGCGGCCGCGAGCCGTCCAGCGGCCCGTAAACGAGGCTGATCCCCCTGCCATCGCTCTGTGTGCGCACGCTGAACATGGACGGCTTGCCGTCGTTGTCGTTATCGAGGCGCGCCAGGTCGTCGGTCTCGACGGCGGCGCTGATTCCCGCACCGTCCTTCATCCACTCGGCGAAAGCATCGTTGGCGGCGGTCGCCTGGCCCGAGAACGGCGCGGAGATCTGGGCGATGGGCGAAGCGAGCCGGAACGGCCGCTCCGCGGCGTTGGCCGAAGCGCAGAGGACGGCGCCCGCTCCCACCAAAAAGGCGAACCAGACACGCTCCTGCATAGAGGGGAGGATAGCCCGGCTACGTTGAGTTGAAAGGGGTCATCCGTCCAATCGCGGATTAGGCCCAAAGGCCTAAGCGTCAGCCGTCCGGCAAGCGAAGTCTCGATTGGGATCGATGGGTAAATCCCGTGGAACGGTTCATAAGGTAAACTGTTCCTCATGCGCCGCGGAATCACCGCCGGCTTCCAGGCAAGGTGGTTCAACACCCACCGCACCGACGTCGCGGGAGTGATCTTTTTCATCCTGGCCGTCTTACTCTGCGTGATGCTGGTCAAGCTGCTTACCACCGACCGCTAGAGCGGGCGCTTCCAGGTCGCGCCCACCAACCGTGATTGCACCGTCCCGCATCGAGTGCTACACTCCCCCGAACTCCAGGAGATCCCATGCCCAGAGCCCGAGCCAGCCACATCCTCGTCCCGACGCAAGCCGAATGCGAGAGCCTCAAGAAGCAGATCGAGACCGGCGCCAATTTTGCCGAACTGGCGAAGAAGCACTCGAAATGCCCGTCGGGCCGCTCGGGCGGCGACTTGGGCGAGTTCGGCCAAGGCCAGATGGTGCCCGAATTCGATAAAGTCATCTTCAGCGGAGAGCTCAACAAGGTCCACGGCCCCGTGAAGACGCAGTTCGGCTACCACCTCATCCTCATCACGAGCCGCAACTGATATGGACGAGCTCCGTCAACTGCGTCGTTGCTGATTAGCGGGCTGTCTCTGGAAGATCCTGGACCCGAAGGCGAAGCTGATCTCGACGGTCGATCATACTGATATTCGCGGGTTGCGCGTTCT
>JAPLKK010000099.1 GCA_026388115.1 Elusimicrobiota bacterium
AGGAGGCTGGCCGCTTCGTCCTGACGCTACTCGAAGACGAGGCCGCGCAGGAGCGTTGCGGGCTCAGCCCCATCCACTACTTGGAGAAGCGCGAAGACATCGCCGCGGCGCTCGCCAAGCTCGAAGGCCATAAGATCGGCGTCGCTCTTGGCGAGCAGAGCCTGCGTCCGGCCAACTCGACGGCCTTCAGCGTCAGTTGGCTGGCGCGCTCCAAGAGCCGCGCCAAGGCTCACCCCTAGTTGGATCCTCTGCGGTCGGTCGCCCCCTATCTCGCCTACAGCCTCCTCTCCTTCGCCGGCTGGACGTCGCGCGTCCGCTGGCTTGGCCTTGAGCACGTCGAGCGCCTGAAGGCCTCGGGCTCGGCGTGGATCTACGCCTTCTGGCATCAGCGCCAAGCCTTCCTCACCTACACGCACCGCGGCTCCCACGCGAACGTGCTGGTCAGCCGCAGCCGCGACGGCGAGATCATCGCCCGCGTGATGGAGCTGTCGCGCATCGAGGCCGTGCGGGGCTCCTCCTCGCGCGGCGCCGCCGTGGCGACGCGCGAGCTGGTCGAGCTGGGCAAGGCCGGCAAGGTCCTCGGCATCACGCCGGACGGCCCCCGCGGCCCCGCGCGCCAGGTGAAGCCCGGCGCGCTCTTTCTCGCCCAGGAGACCGGCTTGCCGCTGTTGCCCCTCACCGTCGCGCTCAGCCGCCGCCTGCAGATCGAGCGCGCCTGGGACCATTTCCAGGTCCCCCTCCCGTTCGCCCGCGCCTGCGTCATCTATGGCGCGCCGATCTACGTGCGGCCCGGCGACAACGAGGATGCCAAAACCCAAGAGCTCAAGGCCGCGCTCGACCGCATCACCGAAGAGGCGGACCGGCTCGTCTCGTGAACTCCTGGCTCGCCGTCTACCAGGCGCTGTATCCCGCCGTCGGAGTGGCCGTGGCGGCCCGCATGCTCGCCGGCGGACGGTCCTCCACCCTGCGAGAGGGACCTTCCGACCTCAAGCAGCGCCTAGGCTCTGTCTCCGGAAGCTCGATCGCGCCGGAAAGCCTCTGGCTCCATTGCGCCTCCGTGGGCGAGCTGGCCGGCGCCGCGGCGCTGCTGCGCGAGCTGCCCGGCCGGACGGCGTTCGTCACCTGCTCGACGGTCGCCGGGCGCGAGCGCGCGGCGAAACTCCCCGGCTCCCAGGCGGCGCTGCTCGCTCCGCTCGACCTATTGCCCGTCGCCCGCCGCTTCCTTTCGACGCTCAAGCCGCGAGCGCTCATCGTCCTCGAGACCGAGCTGTGGCCCGCGACGCTGTCCGCCTGCGCCGATTCCGGCGTTCCCTTCTGCGTGGCCAACGCCCGCATCACCGAGCGCTCCTTCCCGCGCTACCGCCTCGCGCGCCCCCTCTTCGCTCCGATCCTGGCGAAAGCCGCCGCCGTGGCCGCGCAGACCGAGGGCGACGCGGCCCGCTTCGCGGCCCTCGGCGTGCCCGAAGCGGCCATCCGCGTCACCGGGAACGTGAAGTACGACGCCGCCGGCGCCGCCCCCGCGGCCGTCGAGGAGGCCAGGCGCCTTCTCGCCGGGCTCGGCTGGAAGCTCGGCTCCGACCTCGTCTGGTGCGCGGGATGCACGCGCCCCGGGGCGGAGGAGGCCGCGATCCTGGATAGCTACCGCAAGCTGAGGGACCGATTCCCGGGGCTGAGGCTCATCCTGGCTCCTCGCCACATCGAGCGCGCCGGCGAGGCCGCGGAGGAGATCTCCAAGCGCGGTCTCCGTTACGCGAAATACTCCGCACCCCAGGAGGCTGACTGCCTGCTCGTCGACCGTCTCGGCGCCTTGCCCGCGCTCTACGCCGCCGCCGACGTGGCCTTCGTGGGGGGCACGCTGGTGCCGGTCGGCGGGCACAATCTCCTCGAACCCGCGGTGGCCGGCGTGCCGGTGCTCTTCGGCCCCGACACCTCCTCCATCGCCTCTCCCGCGGCGGCGCTCGATCGATCGGGCGGCGGTTTCCGCGTGGCCGACGCGGAGCATCTGCAGCGCGTCCTCGAGATGCTGCTCTCCGAGCCCGAGTCCCGCGCGAGCGCCGGCCGCCGGGCCCGCAAGACCGCCTCCGACTTCGCCGGCGCCGCCCGCCGCACCGCCCAGTTCCTCGTCGAGCGCCTGGCGCTATAGCCGGCCGGAGCGTTCCCCAAGCCGCCCGATAAGAAATGCTATAATTTAGCGTGGCTTTTTTCAGCCTCTCCGTACGCGCGCGTACGCCTGCGCGCATCCGCCCTGGTCCAATCCGTTGACCGCTGACGCCATACAGCCCAGGATCATCGTCATCCGCCTCTCCTCGCTCGGAGACGTGGCGCTCACCGTGCCCGTCTACAGGAGCCTGAAGGCTCATTGGCCGGGCTGCCGCATCTCCGTCCTGGTCAAGCCGGCGTTCGCCTCCGTGCTGGAAGGTCATCCCAGCGTCGACGAGGTCATACCCTTCACGGGGCTGTTCGACGCCCTGCGCCGCATCCGCCGCGGCGGGTTCACCCATCTGCTGGACCTTCACGGCACCTTCCGCTCCCGGGTCCTCCGGGCCCTCAGCGGCGTGCCCAACCAGGCCGCTTACCGCAAGGACGCGCTCGCGCGCAGGCTCTTCGTCATCGCCGGCTGGCCGACGCCGCGCCTGTCGCGGCATACGCTGGACCGGTACCTCGAGAGCCTCGCTGCGTGGGGCATCCGCAGCAGCCGCCGGCTCACCCTGGGCGACGCGCGCGCCGCGCCGCTGGCCCGCCCCCGGCCCGGGGCCCCCGGGCCTGGGGCCCCCCGCGACGCAGGCGCCCAGCGCGTCCTCGTCATGCAGACGGCCTTCTTGGGAGACGCCACGCTGACGGTCCCGCTGTGCCGCGCCGTCAAGTCGGCGCTGCCGGGCTGCCGGGTGACGGTCGTCACCCGCCCCGATTGCGAGGAACTGTTCCGATCGTCGCCCTGGGTGAATGAATGCTGGGTCGACGATAAGCGCTCGGGCGGCTCGCTGCGCCGCCTCGCCTTGAGGCTCAAGCGGGGGCGCTTCGACATCGCCCTGGTCCCGCACCGCTCCCTGCGTTCGGCGCTCGCCGCGCGCTTGGCCCGGATACCGGAGCGCATCGGCTTCTCGGCCAGCCCGCTCAGCGGCCTCTTCTTCACGCGGATCATCCCCTTCACCTGGGGCATGCACGACCTCGAGCGCAACCTCAGCCTGCTCCTCCCTCTCGCGCCGAGCCTCGACGGCACCGAGGCCGCGGGCGATCCGGTCTATCTGCAGCCGGACCCGGAGGCGGCGCGCGCGGTGGAGGCGCGCCTAGCCGGCGCCGGCCTGGGCAAAGGCGCGCCCCTCGTCGGTCTCCACCCCGGGTCGGTGTGGGCCACCAAGCGCTGGCCGCTGGAGCGGTACGCCGCGCTTGCGGCGCGGCTGATGCGCGAAGACGGCGCGCGCGTGGCCCTTATCGGCGGGCCAGGCGACGCCGCGCTCTGCGCGCAGGTCGCGCGCCGGGCGGAAGGGGCGCTCGATCTATCCGGCAGCACGAGCCTGGCCGAGCTGATCGCCCTCATGCCGAGGCTGTCGCTGTTCGTGACCAACGACTCCGGCCCCATGCACATCGCGACCGCCTCCGGCGTGCCGACCCTCGCGTTCTTCGGCCCGACGACGCGCGAGCTGGGATTCTTCCCGTACGGCCCGAAGCACCGTGTGCTGGAAAAGGACCTCAATTGCCGTCCCTGCGGGCTTCACGGCTCGCGCGCCTGCCCGCATGGGCATTTCCTCTGCATGAAGCTCATCTCGATCGAAGAGGCGCTCGCGAACGCGCGGGAGATGATGGGATCGCCCGGGCCCCTTCCCGCCTCGCGGGAAAGGGAGACCGAGCGGCAGGTCGGCGCATGAGACTGGCTCATGTGGTCGACGAGCCGTACGACAGCGGGATCGTCCACTACGCTCTGACAGCCGCGCGCGGCCTGCGCGACGCGGGCCATCAAGTCGAGGTGTGGGGACGCCCGGACGGCTTCCCCCTGCGGGAGGCGGCGCGCTTGGGCCTGCCCACCGTCGCGCTGGCCGGACTGCGCGACCTCTGGTCGGCGCGCCAGGCCGCCCAGGAGAGCCGGATCGAGCTGCTGAACGCGCAC
>JAPLKK010000213.1 GCA_026388115.1 Elusimicrobiota bacterium
GCGTGCCAGCGGCCGACCGCGGCGCCGAGGTCGCGAGTCCGGCGCTCGAGCAGCCGCGAAAGCCCCCGCAGGCGCGGCGAGTCCCGCCTCAAGCGCTCCAGCGACGCGTCCGTCTCGGCGCGGTCATCGTTGACCCAAGCGGAGACGGCGGCGCCCGCGAAACCGGGGGCGGAGCCCTGCGGGTGCCCGAGCGCCTCGACGAGCACGCCGCAGCGGAAGACGCGGACCACGGACTGAGGCGTCGCGTCCACGCGGCGAGGCTCGATCCACCCCCGGAGGCCTCCCCGCTCGAAGGCCAGCGCCTGCGCTCCGGGCCGCGGCTTGGACAACGGGCCCGCGGGAGATTCCAGCTCACAGGCGGCGAGGGCGAAGCGCTCCGCGTCCTTGATGCGGGCGCGCCAGCTTTCGTCCGCGCGGCCGGCGCTCCATTCGATGACGATGCGGCTGTCCCGCTCGCGAGGCGCCTCGGAGAGCGACACGGGGCCAAGGCCGTCGACCGCAAGGCAGAGGCCCCCGCTTTGCACGCGGACCCCGGCGGGCTCGAGCGCCAAGACCGCCACAAGCCCCAGGGCCAAGTCGCGAGCCCTCCCCTCGCCCTCAAGCGCGGCGGACCAAGGGTCTTCCAGCTCCGGCTTCGATAAGGGCCGGCCGTCGAAAAGGATGGCGAGCTCTCCGCGTCTCGGCTCGATGCGCACGCGGCTCGCGCCGGAAACGACGGCGCACCGGACCCACTCGTCAAGGAAGATCGCCGGGTGCGCGAAGCGGAAGCGGCGCAGCTTCTCCAGCGCCCGCCGGGGGTCGATCCTGAAATGACCGGAGCGGACGATCCGCGCCTCGCCCATTCGCCTCAGGACCTTTGCGTCCTGATGAAATGCTCCACGGAGCGGTCGTACGTCTTTTCGGCCGCGGAAGTGAACAGGCAGCCCGGAAGCTCGCCGTTGGCCTTATGATAGCGGATGCACTCGCAGCAGATGCCCTTGCGGCCGCACGGCTCGTAGGTGCAGGTGCAAACGGCCCTATTCTTCTGAACGCCGCATTCCCTCATCATCGCGTGACCTCTGCGCGGATTCTACCAAGCTCAGAGCACCTAACATAACCTGCGATGCCCCTGGCGCGCGGCCTTGCGCTGGAGCCGGCATGAGCGAGGTCCTATTGAAAGCAGGCGGACTAGTAATCTACTCTTGCTCAGGCAGTTCCCGGGAGGAACCTTCGAGATGAAGACAGCGATGAGGTGGGTGATCGTGTGCGGCGCGTGCGTGGCGATGATGGCGCCGCCGGCCAAACTCTTTGCCGACGACCTGACCGGACGCGTGGCGGTCGGCGGCGCCCTCGGCGCCGCGGTGCCCGTCGGCTCCAAGGTGGTCACCGACCGGAACGACACGGGCCTGGGCCTGGGCGGCTGGGTCGCCTATGGATTGTCCTCGCGCTGGTCGGCGAGGCTCTCCTACGACAACCTCGACCTCACCCGCGGCCCCGTCCGCGTGGAGCCGCTCCATCTCTCGGCAGCTTACGCCCTGTGCCCGGACTCCAAATGGAATCCCAGCGTCCGCGCGGGCATCGGACCCGACTTCGTGCGGGCCGTGGTATCCACGAACAAACCCACGGTCTTCGGCTTCGGCGCGGGTCTGGCGATCGATCGCTTCATCACGAGCAACCTCAGCATCGGCGCGGCCCTCGACTGGTTCGCCGACCTGGCCAAGCAGCACACGATGACGCGCGACGTGCACATATTGAGGCCGGGCATCACGGCCGCGTTCTGGTTCGGCGAAGCGAGCCAGTCCAAGACCGCCGCCCAGACCGCGGAGGCTGAGAAGGCCGCGCAGGATGCACGGGCCGCACAAGCCGCTAAGGCTGCGCAAGCCGCTCAGGCCGCGGAAGCCGCCAAGGCGGCGCAAGCCGCTCAGGCCGCGGAAGCCGCCAAGGCGGCGCAAGCCGCTCAGGCCGCGGAAGCCGCCAAGGCGGCGCAAGCTGCCCAGGCCGCGGAAGCCGCCAAGGCGGCGCAAGCCGCTCAGGCCGCACAAGCCACTCAGGCTGCTCAGGCCGTGCAGCGCGCTCCGGTGACTATGTCCCAGACGACGCCGGCAGCGGCCGATCTCCAAGCGGGCGGCAGCCAGTCTTTCGCAGCCGCCGTGACCGGCAATCCGAACACGAACGTGACTTGGTCGCTCGACCCGCAGGTAGGCTCCATCTCGCCTGCCGGCGTCTACACCGCCCCGACGTCCATCGCCCAGGACCAGACCGTGACCGTAACGGCGACGAGCGTCGCCGACCCGGCCAAGAAGACCTCGTCTCAAGTGCGGCTGAAGGCGTCCGAGAAGATCGAGGTGGCGCTCGACGTCCAGTTCGATACCGACAAGGACGCCGTGAAGCCCGAGTATGATGACCAGCTCAAGAAGGTGGCCGCCTTCTTCAAGGATCATCCGTCGGCGAAAGCGGAGATCGAGGGACACACGGATAGCGCCGGAAACGCGGCGCATAACCTGGACCTGTCGCAGCGCCGGGCCAAGGCTGTACGCAAGGCCCTCATCGACCGCTTCCAGGCCGACGGCTCACGGCTGACGGCGAAGGGCTACGGCCAGACCCGGCCCATCGCCGACAACACGACGGCCGAGGGAAAGGCGCGCAACCGCCGAGTCGTCGCGGCGTTCACGGTGGCCAAGTAGCGGCTGTCGGCCGCGATGGAAGCATCGATGGAGCATTCTTTGGACAGACTATACGGATACTTGATCCAGTACGGAATGAACCTCGTCGCCGCCGTCCTGATCGTCCTGGTCGGACGATGGGCGGCTCAGCTGGCGGCTTCTTTGACGGAGAAGGCGCTGGCAACGTCTAGCTTGGACAAGACCCTGGCCCGGTTCGCGAAGAACATCGTCTATTTCGCGATCCTGACGTTCGTCTGCATCGCGGCGCTCAACCGGGTCGGCGTCGAGACCAGCTCCTTCCTTGCGGTCATCGGCGCGGCGGGCCTGGCGGTCGGCTTGGCCCTTCAGGGAGCGCTGTCGAACTTCGCGGCAGGCGTCATGCTGATCATCTTCAGGCCGTTCCACCTCGATGATTACGTCGAGGCCGGCGGAGCGGAGGGGAAGATCACCGAGATCCAGATCTTCAGCACGGTCTTCTTGACCAAGGACAACAAGAAGGTGATCGTCCCGAATTCGAAGATCACGGGCGACAAGATCGTCGTGCATCCCGGCGCGTAGCCGGCGGTCCCCGCCGGCTAAACCGCGCACGACTGCAATTGTACTAGCCGGCGGCCTGATGCTATCATCCGGGAATGCTCCTGAACCTGGCCTGGATCATCGCTTCCGCCGTCTTCGCCGAGTTCCCGGCGAAGTCCGCCCCGCCCCCGCCGATCACCCTGGACGTGACGATCAAGCGCGGCACGCAGCAGGTGCGCCAGCGGTTCTCGCTCGAGGAGGAGCGCGAGTTCCATTTCTCGGGCCCGGTCGGGGGAGACGGCGGCTTGAACGGGATGATGACGTTCGATGCCATGCTGGGCCCCGGCGGCGACCTCCAGTACCGGACGGAGTTCAAGCAGCGGGCCGGCCAGGATTCGGCCAGGCTGATGGTCCAATCCGAGATCGGCTTGTCGCACGACAGCGATCAGCTGGCCGCCCAGTGCGACCACTGGGACCTTTACCTCAAGATCTCGGGGACCCGCGGCTTCACGGACGATCCCTTCAACTACATCCGTGCCGACCTCATGAAGCCCAACGAGCTCACGTGCGAGGTGCGCTCAAGGACCGGCACGGAGGCGATGGCGATGAGCAGCGGGGTCAAGGAAGGCCAGAGGTACCAGCACGTCATGAAGGTGTTCCTCACGGGCGGGTACCCGAGCGCCATGAGGACCTGGCCCCCCCCGAAACCGGAGCCGACGGTCAACGTGCGGTATCAGCTCCAGACCACGCCTCCGGGCGGGAAGACCTTCCAATTCGATAAGCAGCTCAAGTTCGAGATAGGCCACGACGTCGAGATCAAGAACGCCGACTACTGGATCATCCTCAACGCCCATTCTTAGCGCCCATTGAAGCGCACCGCGCGACGCGACTTGGCTGATATCCCCTGCCCTAAGTGCGGGCAGCTCAACGAGCAGGAGCGCGAGGTCTGCTGGGCCTGCCGCAGCCCCCTCCATCCCAAGCACGACGCCGCCACAGACTCAGAAGGCTCTCGCTGTAAATGGACGGGCGGCGCCGTTATATAATGTCATATGGCTTTCCGATTGGAGTCGGAGTTCCAGCCCGCGGGCGACCAGCCGAAGGCGATCGCGGAGCTCGTCGAGGGAATCCAGCAAGGGCGGAAGAATCAAGTCCTGCTGGGAGTCACGGGATCGGGAAAGACTTTCTCAGTAGCGAAGGTTCTTGAGCAGCTGGACCGGCCCGCCCTCGTCATCAGCCCGAACAAGGTCCTCGCCGCCCAGCTGTACGCCGAGTTCAAGGCCTTCTTTCCCCATAACGCGGTCGAGTATTTCATCTCGTACTACGATTACTACCCGCCCGAGGCGTACGTGCCCTCGACGGAAACCTACATCGAGAAGGACGCCTCCATCAACGAGCACATCGACATGCTCCGGCTCAAGACGAC
>JAPLKK010000080.1 GCA_026388115.1 Elusimicrobiota bacterium
CCGGCTGGGCGCCTTGCTCGACATCGCGGAGGCCGCGAAGCTCGATCCCCGCTATCAGGAGAGATACCGCATCGCCAAAGCCGGCGGGCGGATATGCGATGAGAACCTGCTGGACCCGTCGAACGCGCAACGCCGGGGTCCTTGGGGGCCGCTGGCTTATGCCTTGGCCGCGCTCACGATGATCGGCGGGCCGATCGTCTGGCGGGTGAAGCGTCGCCGCCGGCGCGCGGGAGCGACCACCGCGCGGCACGCGGCGCATCACACGCCGCGTCATCCCGTGCATCACTCTCGGGGCGCCGCGGGGCCCAAGCACGGCGTCGACGCCGCGACGCAGTTCGCGACGGCGCCGTCCGGGAGCGCGAGCGCTCCGACTCGGGGCGAGGAGCCCGCGACCAGAGCGGCGGCGGACGCCGTCACCGCAGCCGCGCCGCAGGCCGTCGAGCAGCCGCAGGGAACGACCGTGCGTCATCTGCTGGCGGACTCCGGGCGTCTCGGCTTCGAGCGCGCCGCGCAGGTCCTGCACGATGTGTGCGCGGCGCTCGAGTCCGAGGAGGGCCGGCCGCACCTCTATCGCGAGCTTTGTCCCGACGACATCCATCTGGGCGCCGACGGCCGCGCGCGGCTCATGCCGGCGGCGCGCGACGCGGCGGCGTACCGCTTCTACCGGGCGCCGCATCGCCCCGGAGCCGCGGCTGGGCACCCCCAGGCGGCGATATTCTCGTTGGGCATCTGCCTCTACGAGATGCTGACCGGCCATCTGCCGTTCAATCAGCCCGACGACGTGCTCGACATGAAGTGCACGCTCCCCTCGCAGCTGGTGCCCGCGCTTCCCAAGAAGATCGACGAAGTGTTCCTGCGCGCGGCGCAGCCCGATCCGAAGCTCCGGATCAAGACGCCGGGCGAGTTCCGCAAGCGCCTTGCCGAGGCGGCCCAAGCGTCTTAGGCGCGCACCCGGCTCGATCAAAACTGTAGAATGGCGGTGGAAGCGAAGCACGCGCCCAGTCATGAACTCCCGCTAGCGGAAGTTCATGACTGGCACCTTCCGCTTTAACATGGCTCGTCTCAAGCTTCTCTTCTTCGGCACCCCCGGCATCTCCGTGCCCTTCCTCGAGGCGCTCGCGAAGGAGCACGACGTGCTCGCGGTCGTCACGCGTCCCGACAAGCCGGCCGGCCGCGGGCTCGTGCTGACGCCTCCGCCGGTCAAGGCGGCGGCTGAACGCCTGGGCCTGCCGGTCCATCAGCCCGCCGGTTCCCCTTCGGAGCTGGCGCCCGCTCTGAAAGCCCTCGGTGCCGACGCGGCCGTCGTCGTGGCTTACGGGAAGATATTGAAGCCGGATCTCTTGGCCGCGACGCGGTTGGGATTCGTGAACGTGCATTTCGCGCTTCTGCCCAAGTACCGCGGGGCGGCGCCGATGCAATGGGCGCTCATCAACGGCGAAGCGAAGAGCGGGGTGACGCTCTTCTGGCTCGACGAAGGCATGGACACCGGGGCGGTGCAGGCGGTGCGGGAGACGCCGGTCGGGCCGGAGGAGGATGCCGCCGGCCTGGCGGGGCGGCTGACCGGGATGGGCGTCGAGCTCCTGCTCGAGAACCTCCGCTCCTTCGACGCGGGCGTGCGGCGCGAGCCGCAGCAAGGCGAGCCGAGCCTCGCCCCGCGGCTCACGCGCGCGGACGCGCGCGTACGATGGGAGATGCCCGCGCGGGAGATCCATAACCGGGTGCGGGGGCTGCGCGGCGGGCCGACGGCCTATTTTACATGCAAAGGGAAAGAAGTCAACATTTTGAGAACGAGTTTAGCCGGCGATTCCAACGGCGGAATCGCCGGCCGCATCATTGCGGCTCGCGACGGAGTTTTAGTAGAATGCAGTGCCGGGAAGCTGTGGTTGCACGAGGTCCAGCCTCAAGGAAAAAAGCCGCTCCCAGCGGCTGATTTTCTGAACGGTCTGCGGCTCAAGGCAGGCGATCGCCTACCGGACTGAAGCGATCCTATTTCAGATGGCAGAGACACGCGGCGAAGTACGCACGTGGGAGGTCGTCTTTTCGGCGGCGGCATTGGCCGCTTTCGCCGTCTTCGCGCTCCGGTGGGGCGCCGAAGGGCTCGTGCACAACCGCAAGGTCCAGATCGTGCCGGACCTCAAGGGCAAGCCCGTGTCCGCCGCGCTCGACCTCCTCGCTCCCGTCAACCTCGCCTTGCGCAAAGAGGGCGAGGAGTTCAACAACGCGGTTCCGATCGGCGCGATCCTGCGGCAGAATCCCCCCCCGGGCACCAAGGTCCGCGAGGGGAAGATCCTGCGCGTCGTCGTGAGCCAGGGCGGCGAGACCGTCTTCGCTCCCGTCGTGACGGGGCTGCCTTTGCGCAACGCCGAGAGCCTGCTGCGCCAGAGCCAGCTGCTGCTCGGCGAGGTCTCCGAGGCCTACTCGCTCAAGTACGAGAAAGGCACGGTGATGACGCAGGACCCGAAATCCGAGGCCAGCGTCGAGCGCAACTCGATGGTGAACGTCGTGGTGTCCGGCGGCGCGCCCCCGGCCGGCGTCGTCCTCATGCCGGATTTCCTGCGCAAGGACCTGGCCGCGGCCGAGGGGTGGGCGACCCAGAACAATTTCTCCGTCACGGTCGTCAAGGACTTCGGCGCGCTGTTCCCTTACGGGGTCATCCTCGCCCAGGAACCGGCGCCCGACGCCGCGCTCTCGGCCGACCAGAAGGTGAAGCTCACGATCAGCGGGCGCACCAAGACCGCGGCCGGCACGCCGACCAAGACGATCCGCTACGAGGTGTCGCAGGGCTCCTCCGACAGCCTCGTGCGCATCGTGGTCGTGGACCAGTACGGCGAGCGAGAGGTGTTCAACGGCATGCGGCCTCCGGGCTCGAAGATCGACCTGCCGGTGCCGGACACGGGCGCCGGCGCGCGCATGAAGGTCTTCCTCAACGGCATCCTCGTCGAGGAGAAGGACCTCTGATGCCCCTCCCCCGTCCCGACGGCCGGGTGCGCATCGTGCCGTCGCTGCTGGCCGCGGATTTCGGAGCCATCGGCCAGGCGGTGGAGAGCGTCTCCGAGGCGGCCGACTGGGTCACGGTGGACGTGATGGACGGGCATTTCGTCCCGAACTTGAGCTTCGGCCCGGACCTTGTGCGCGCCGTGCGGGCGCGCAGCCGCATCGCGCTCGACGCGCATCTGATGGTGGAGCGGCCCGCCGTCTTCGCTCCCTCTTTCGCCCAGGCCGGCGCGGACGCGGTCGTGGCCCACGTCGAGGCGGCCGACGACCCGGAGGCCTTTTTCGCCGTGACGCGGCGCCACGCGGCGATCGGGCTCGCCGTCAAGCCGAGGACCCCGGTGGACCGGCTCCTGCCGTACCTCAAGGCCATCGATTTGGCGCTCGTGATGACGGTCGAGCCCGGCTTCGGCGGCCAGAATTTTTTGTTCGACATGCTGGCGAAGGTGCGGGCGCTGCGCGAGGCGATCGACCGCTCGGGCCGGCCCGTGTGGCTGATGGTGGACGGCGGAGTCAACGTCGCGACCGTGCAGGCCGCGGCCGAGGCGGGGGCCGACGCGCTGGTGGCGGGCTCGGCGGTGTTTGGGGCGACGCATCCGGCAGAGGCGGTGCGCGATCTGCGCAGCATGGCGCAGGACGCTTTTGAACGGGGAAGGAAAGCGGTTAGATGAGTTTTAGCCGCCGTTCCCGCTGCGCGGGAACAGCGGCAATCAGGAGGAAAGATGGCGGTAGTCATTCGGCTGCAGAGGACGGGAAAGACGAAGCAAGCGTATTATCGCCTGGTGGCGATCGAGAAGACGCGTGGCCCGCATGGGCGGCCGCTCGAGGTGATCGGCTCTTATAATCCGCGCGGCGACAAGCCCGCGGACAAGGTCCAGCTCAAGCGGGAGCGCTTCGATCATTGGGTGAAGGTCGGCGCCAAGGCGTCGCAGACCGTGGAGTCGCTGGTCAAGCTCGCGGCCAAGGCCGAGGCTCCCAAGGCGGCCGCGGCTCCGGCGAAGTAGCCATGGACGTCAAGGACCTCGTGACGTTGCTCGCG
>JAPLKK010000206.1 GCA_026388115.1 Elusimicrobiota bacterium
CGTGATCCTGAAGGACAACAACGGCAAGTCGCATTCCGCGTTGGCGCGCCACGACAGCAAGGCCGAGTGCCTCGTGCCGCTCACGAAGGCCGACCTGGCTCCCTGGGGCATCAAGCCCCTCAACACCGAGCAGCGCTTCGCGCTGGAGCTGCTCTTGCGCAAGGAGGTCCAGCTCGTGACGCTGGTCGGCATGGCGGGCTCGGGCAAGACCTTGCTGGCCCTCGCCGCCGGCCTGCAGCAAGCGGTGGAGGACCGGCTGTATCGCCGCATCCTCATCGCGCGGCCCGTCATCCCCGTGGGCCACGACCTCGGCTTCCTGCCCGGCACCAAGCAGGAGAAGCTGCAGACCTGGATGGGCGCCATCTACGACAACCTGGAGTTCCTCATGGACCGCCCCCACTCCGAGGACTCCGAGCTCGACGTGCAGATGCTGATGGAGCAGAACAAGCTCGAGATCGAGGCGGTCACCTATCTGCGCGGGCGGACCCTGCCCAACCAGTACATCATCATCGACGACGCGCAGAACCTGACGCCTCACGAGATCAAGACGATCATCTCGCGCGTCGGCCAGGGCTCGAAGATCGTCCTGACCGGCGACCCGCATCAGATCGACAACTATTACCTGGACGCGTCGTCCAACGGCCTGACGAACCTGGTCGAGCGCTTCAAGGGCCAGGGCCTGTTCGGGCACGTCACCTTCTCGAAGATCGAGCGCAGCCCGCTGGCGGCGCTCGCCTCGGAGCTGCTCTAATGCCAAAGACCATCGTGCTGGTGGACGACGAGATCCTCGTGCGCGAGACCGTGCAGATGGCGCTTTCCGCGCGCGGCTACAAGGTCAAGGTGGTGGATGACCCGGTCAAGGCGATGGACGCCATCCGCAGGGCGAAGCCCGACCTCATCATCCTCGACCTGTATATGCCGAACGTCGACGGGGCGAGCCTTTGCAAGGAGCTGAAGAAGGAGGAGGGCTTGCGCGACATCCCGGTGCTGTTCTTCTCCGGCTCGTCGAAGCCCGCCGACATCATGGGCGGGCTCAAGGCCGGAGGCTACGACTGGGTGGCCAAGCCCGTCGACGGCGAGGAGCTGATCAGGAAAGTCGAATCCATCCTGAACCTCAAGACATGACGAGCCTCGAAAAAGTCTACGACCCGAAGCCGGTCGAGGCGAAGTGGGCGGCCGCCTGGCGCGAGCGGCGCATGTTCCGCGCCGAGCCGAAAGGCGAGCGCAAGAAGCGCTTCGTCATCGTCATCCCTCCGCCCAACGTGACGGGCGCGCTCCACATCGGCCACGCGCTCAACAATACGCTGCAGGACGTCCTCATCCGCTTCCACCGCCTCGAGGGCCAGCCGACCTGCTGGGTGCCGGGCTGCGACCACGGCGGCATCGCGACGCAGAACGTGATGGAGAAGCAGCTCAAGACGGAGAAGAAGAGCCGTTTCGACCTCGGCCGCGAGGCCTTCCTCGAGCGGATGCGCGCCTGGACGAAAGAATGCAAGAGCACCATCCTCGGCCAGCTCGCCCGCCTCGGCTGCGCGCTCGACTGGGACCGCGAGTCCTTCACGATGGACGAGGCCCGCGCCCGCTCCGTGTACGCCGCCTTCGAGCACCTGTGGAAGAAAGGGCTGATCTACCGCGGGCACCGGATGGTGAACTGGTGCGTGCGCTGCGGCACGGCCCTCTCCGACGCGGAGCTCGAGCGCGAGGACCGCAAGACCAAGCTGTGGCATATCCGCTACCCCGGGGCCCCCGACCCGGGGGCGGGCGCCGACGGCTCCGAGGGGCTCATCGTCGCGACGACGCGGCCCGAGACCATGCTCGGCGATACCGCGGTGGCCGTCCACCCGGACGACTCGCGCTACCAGGGGCTCATCGGCAAGAAGCTCAAGCTCCCGCTCACCCCTTACGAGATCCCGGTCGTGGCCGATGCGGCCGTGGACTCCTCCTTCGGCACGGGCGCGGTCAAGGTCACGCCCGCGCACGACGTCAACGACTTCGAGATCTGGCAGCGGCATCCCGAGATCGGCCAGCGCCAGGTCATCGGCTTCGACGGGCGCATGACCCCCGAGGCCGGCGCGGCGTATGCCGGGCTCTCGCGCGAGGCGGCGCGGGACAAGGTGGTGGCCGACCTCGGAGAGGGCCTCGTTAAGACGGAGGACCACGCGAACGCGGTGCAGACCTGCTACCGCTGCGGGTCGCTCATCGAGCCCATGCTCGCCTGGCAGTGGTTCGTGAAGATGGAGTCCCTAGCCAAAGCGGCGCTCGCCGCGCATGAGGCGGGGCGCTTCAAGCTCTCCCCGGAGTCGTGGTCGAAGCCGTACTCGGACTGGCTCCTCAACATCAAGGATTGGTGCATCTCGCGCCAGATATGGTGGGGGCACCAGATCCCAGTCTGGTATTGCCTGGAGTGCCACCCCGACATCGCGACCAAGCCCTTCCAGACCATCCCGGACCTCAAGGGCGTCGTTTCCAAGACGAAGCCGAACCATTGCCCCGACTGCAAGAGCAGGAAGGGCGATTTCATCCAGGACCCTGATGTCCTCGACACCTGGTTCTCCTCGGCGTTGTGGCCTTTCTCGGTCTTCGGCTGGCCGGAGAAGAGCGCCGACCTCGATTTCTTCTATCCGACCTCCGTGCTCGTCACCGGCTACGAGATCCTTTACCTCTGGGTCGCGCGCATGCAGATGATGGGGCTGGAGCTGATGGGCGACGTCCCGTTCCACACCTGCGTCATCCACGGCATCGTGCGCGACAAGAGCGGCAAGAAGATGTCGAAGTCGCTGGGCAATGTGATCGACCCGCTCGTGATGATGGACAAGTACGGCACCGACGCCTTCCGCTTCTCGCTCGTCGTGCAGGCGCACCCCGGCAAGGACATGCCGTTCGCCGAGGAATCCATCACGGGCGCCCGCAATTTCGGCAACAAGATCTGGAACTCGTCGCGCTTCGTCTTGATGAATCTGCCCGACCAGGCGCCCGAGGGCGGCTACAGGCTCTCGGGGCTGGGTCGCTCCAAGCTCGAGCTCGCCGACCGCTGGATCCTCGCGGAATACGAGCAGGCGATAGAGATGGCGCGCGTCCGCTACGCCGCCTACGACGTCGCCGCCGCAGCGGACGCGCTGTACGCCTTCCTGTGGGACAAGTTCTGCGACTGGTATGTCGAGCTCGCGAAGCTCAGGCTCACGGGGCCCGACGGCGAGGCCAAGGAAACGGTGCGAGCCATCCTGGTGCAGGTGCTCCTGGGGACGCTCAAGCTCCTCCATCCGGTGATGCCGTTCATCACCGAGGAGCTTTATCAGGCGCTCAAGGGCTACGGAGGCGAGGACGCGCCCTGGATCCTGGGTTCGCCAAGACCGGGCGGCGAAGGGTGGAAAGACGAGCAGGCCGTGGCCCGCATGACGCGCGTGATGGAGGCCGTCGGCGCCTTGCGGGCCCTGCGCGCCCAGCTGAACGTGCCGCCGGGGCTCAAGCTGCGCGTGCTCACCGCCGGAGACGGCGAGGGGCTTCGGCTCGTCGAGGAGCATCAGGAGTACGTGAAGACGCTCGCGCGCCTCGACGCGATCGACGGCGCCGCCGGAGCGCGGCCGCCGCACAGCGCCACCGCGTTGGCGGGAGGGCTGTCTTTCTACGTGCCGCTCGAAGGCGTCATTGATTTCGCCAAGGAGCGGGCGCGCCTCGAGAAGGAGGCCAAGGACGTCGTCGCCCAGCTCGAGCGCTGCCGCGCTCAGTTGTCCAACCAGAACTTCCTGTCGCGGGCCCCGAAGTCCGAGGTGGACACGATCCGTCAGCGCCAGACGGACTTCGAGGCCAAGCAGAACCGCATCCGTGAGATATTGGAGAACCTCTCATGAGCCTTCTAGCCTACATCTGCTCCCGCTGCGAACAGACCTTCGAGTTCGAGGCGCCGAAGGCGCCCAAGACCGTCGCCTGCCCTCTGTGCGGGAGCGCCAAGACCGCGAAGACGAAGGCGACGGGGGGCACCACGGGCACCTATCGCTACAGCGAGTCGCTGGGAACCGTCGTCCGCGTCTCGGCGCGCGTGCCGGGCCTGACCAAGAGCGGCGGTGACTCGGAGCCGGGGCTGGGCTCGGGTCCGTTCCCCGGCTGCCCGCCCGGCGGCTGCGGCGGCTGCAACTAGGCCGGGCTCGGCGTCCCGTCTCCGGCCGGCCTTTCCCATGAGGCCGGCGCGCTCTTCGGAACAGTCCACGTGTACGAACGAGCGCCAAAATAGTTCCCCGGCTCGTCGAGGGAGGGAACCGAACAGCCCCGTGAATCGTACGCGTGGGTGTGGACGAGAATGGGTACGCTCGCGCCGTGAGCGAGCGGCGAGGCGGAGTCGTGTCGGTGAGGGCCGTCGTTCGTCGCCTCCGGATCGAAGAACAGCAGCGGGAAGAGGGCCCGTCGAGGGCCCACGGGCCGCGGAGCGGACCGTCCTCACGGGAAAATAGCGATTGAAGGGCGGCGCGGGAGGGTGCTACTCTTGGGCGAAGGCGAAGCGGCCCTTGAAATGCCTTTTCTGAAAGCAGCCGTCAACAACCAAAAGTAGTCGCTCTTGGTTGCCGCTGTGCCGCGACCTCTTTGAGCTGAGACTCAATCTTTTCTTCGTCAAATCAATGGCGGGCAGAAACTGTGGTAGAATCGGCCTATGAAGTCACAACGCACATCTATATTTGAGTAAGGTGACCTTTCTGAGGTCTTACCTAAACTATAGGCGAAAAAGGAGATTGTTATGAGTGGCTATAACGCAGTCCTGGCAAGAAATGCTGAAACTGCTCCAAAAGGTATCGGCCCATATTCACAATCTGTAGCCTTCTCTCATTACAACAATCTTTCAGCGCAATTGCCGATCGAGCCAAAATCCGGCAAGATCGTAGCTGGTGGTGTAAAAGAGCAGGCGACACAGTGCTTCAACAATATTAAGGCCATTTTAGACAGTATTGACCAAGTCATGAGCGATATCATTAGAATCACCGTATTCGTCACTGATATCGAAGATGTTGATGCGGTAGACGCAGTCTATAAAACATTCTTCCCAACCTACGTTCCTACCCGGACGACCGTCGCAGTTGCCGCTCTGCCTATGGGCGCCCTGGTACAAATTGAGGCACTTGCTTCATACGGTTTAGGCACAATTCCCAACGCACCACAGGCCGGTGACCTCATCAAACTCACCAATAACACGGACAAGGCGCCAATTAGTTCTATCTCCACACAAACCGTGGCGTTTTCTCATTACAATAATATCTCAGCCCAGATAGGTGTCGATCCCGCGTCCGGCAAAATGGTGCCTGGCGGGGTCAAAGAACAGGCTAGACAGTGCTTAAAGAATATCAAGGCGATTGTTGAAAGTATCGACGTTCCCCTTGACGATATTGTCAGAATGACGGTATTCGTTAAGAATCTGTCGGATGTTGCCGCGGTCGACGAAGTGTATAAGACATTTTTCCCGGACACGGGTATCGCCAGGACCGCAGGCTATTATCCCGCACGGACAATCGTCCAGGTGGCGAATTTGCCTATGTATGCCTTGGTGCAAATGGAAG
>JAPLKK010000282.1 GCA_026388115.1 Elusimicrobiota bacterium
CTCTTTCAAGCTATAGGCGCGCTTGCGATTCTCCGGCACACTGAAGGCCATCAGCGCCGGCACCAGGTTCACGGCGACCCAGGCCCAGCCGGCCGAGGTCACGACCTGGACCAGCGGCGGCCAGAACGGCTGCACCGACGGCCAACTGATCCAGTGGAACAACGCGACCTCCGCATGGATCTGCGGTAGCGCGTCCGGAGTGGCGGCCAATTCGATTGACACGACCAAGCTGATGACGGACTCCGTGACGACGGTCAAGTTGATCAACGCCGCTGTGCAGACGGCCAAGCTGGCGACCGATGCGGTGACGAGCGCGAGCATCATGAACTCCGCAGTGCAGACCGCGGCTATCGCGACGGACGCGATCCAGACGGCTAAGCTGATGACGGACGCCGTGACGACGGCGAAGATCCTGGACGCCGCGGTGCAGACCTCCAAGCTGGCGACCGACGCGGTGACGACGGCCAAGCTGATCAACGCGGCGGTGCAGACCGCCAAGCTGGCGGCGGACGCGGTGACGACGAGCGCCATCCTGAACTCCGCGGTCCAGACCTCTAAACTGGCGACCGACGCGGTGACGACGGCGAAGATCCTGGACGCCGCGGTGCAGACCTCGAAGCTGGCGGTGGACGCGGTGACGAGCGCGAACATCATGAACTCGGCCGTCCAGACCGCTGAGTTGGCGACGGACGCGGTGACGACGGTGAAGCTGATCAACGCGGCGGTGCAGACGGCGAAGCTGGCGGCGGACGCCGTGACCAACTCGGCGATCGTGAACTCGACCATCGGGACGGCGAAGGTGGCGAACGTCGTCAACAGCGCGGCCAATACCGGCAAGGCGGGCTACGTCGTCGTCACAGACTCGGCGGGCAAGCTCCCGGCGCTGGACGGCTCGCAGCTCACCGGCCTAGGCACGCTCGTGGCCAGGACGGTCTACACCGCCGGCGCGACGTGGACCAAGAACTCCGCCACCACTATGGTATGGGTCGAGGTCACCGGCGGCGGCGGCGGCGGCGGCGGCGACGCTGGCACCGGCGGCAAAGGCGGCGCGGCATCCGGCGGCGGCGGCGGAGGCTACTGCTCGATCATCCTCACCAGCGCCGATATCGCCAGCGGCATCACCGTCGTGGTCAGCACGGGAGCGAACGGAGGCGCCGCCGCAGCAGACAACGGAGACACAGCCAAGGACTCCTCCATCACGACGGTGGCGACGTCCAAGACGTGCACGGCCCATGGCGGCCAAGGCGGGATCGGGGCTGACTCGAATACGATGGCCGGAAAGGGCGCCGCGCTCGGCGGAACCGGCGGCGGGGCCGCCAGCAGCGATGCGACCGCCGTGCTCGCGACCGGAAGCGCCGGGGGCAACTCCCTGGTCTCGGCCAATACGAATGGGATTTCCGGCTTCGGCGGCGGAGCGGCTAGAGGCGGGGGCGTGTCGCAGGCCGGAAGCGCGAGCAACGTCGCCACCCATAGCAACGGCGCCAACGGATCCTCTTATGGAGGAGGCGGCGCCGGCGGCATCTCCACGGACGCCACAAGCGTCACCGGAGGCAACGGCGCCGCGGGTGTCGTCATCATTTGGGAGTACAAGTAGGGACGTTCCCTGGTTTGCTATAAAGCTAACGGCGCATCGGAAGCCTCCTGGTCAGCGATCCGAAGAACAAGCAGGCGTGTCATTGACATGGTGCGACGGAATCAAGAACCTACCGGCCGCTCCCTTTTCGCGCCGAGCGTTTTCGTCAGCGCCTTCCTGCTTTTCCAGATAGAGCTGATCGCCGGGAAGAAGCTGCTTCCATACCTGGGCGGCGGCTCATCGGTGTGGGCGGCGAGTCTGCTTTTCTTCGTGTTTGTTCTCTTCTTGGGATATACGTACGTGTTCTTCCTCGCGCGGTATTCTCAAGAAATGCAGAAGAAGATCCATTTCGCGCTGCTTTCCCTCGGCGCGGCGACCCTTCTTGCGACACTCGTCCATTCGCGCTCCCTTTTCCCATCGCTGGCATCGATTGCGGAAACGACGCTGCCGCCATATCTCAAGGTCGCCGTCGCGCTTTGCGCGGGCGTCGGGCTTCCGTTTTTCATTTTGAGCACGTCAGGCCCGCTTCTCCAGTACTGGTACGGACAAGGCGAGCGCGAGCCGTACAAGCTTTATGCGATCTCGAATGCGGGGTCCCTGTTAGGCCTCGTCACGTACCCATTTCTTTTCGAACCCGTCTTTGCGCTGCATGCGAGCGAGTATATTTGGGCGCTTCTCTTTTTCGCATGCGCCGGAGCGATCGGCCGCATCGCGTACGAGACCAAGGACAATGACGCCGCGGAAGTCGAAACCGCACCCATAGGTACGAGACGGAAGGTCGAGATCGCCCTTCTTGGCGGCCTTGCGTCATTCATGCTCATCGCGACGACGACCCAGATAACGCACGTCCTCGTCCCTGTGCCGCTCTTATGGATGCTGCCGCTTTCGCTGTACCTTCTCTCATTCATCCTCACGTTCGGCGGATGGGAAAGCGTTCATTTCCCGGCGTCCGTCCTGCTCCTCGCGGTCATCTCGCAGGCGCTGATGCGCTTCGGCTGGGAATGGACAGCGATGAAATTGTCCGCATACAGCGCGCTTCTATTCGCGTGCGGCCTCATGTGCCATGCGCGCGTCTACGCGCTTCGCCCGCGCAAGAGCAGCCTGCCGCTTTTCTACCTGATCGTATCGTTCGGCGGCATGCTGGGCACACTGTGTGGAAGCCTGCTCGCGCCTCTCTTGTTTCGCAATTTCGTGGAATTCCAGATCGGCCTCGCGCTCTCCGGCGGGGCCGCGCTGTGGCTCGTGCCCGCGGGAAGTCTCCCGAGGATGTTCTCCGCGAGAGCCATGACGGCGGCGCGGGTTCTGGGAACCGTCGGAGCGGGGTTTCTCGTCTTCCAGGCATTTCAGAAGCATGAACCAGGAATCGTATCTGCCTCGAGGAACTTCTACGGCTCGGTGCGCATACAAGAGAGCGCCGATGTCACGTGGTTGTGGCACGACTCGACGGTCCACGGCTCGCAATTCAATGACCCGAAGCTTGCGATGGTGCCTACCACGTATTACACACCCAAGAGCGGCGTGGGACGCGCCATCACCTTCGCCCGCCTCTCGCACCCGAATGCGCCGATCTCAGTGGGGGTCTTGGGCCTCGGCGCGGGGACGCTCGCGGCGTATTGCGCGCCCGCAGACGCGTTCGTGTTCTACGAGATCGACCCGCGCGTGATCCAGGCTGCCGGAAAAGAGTTTTCGTTCCTTCGAAACTGTGCGGGCGCTTCGGTGCGGGCGGGCGACGCGCGCCTCACGCTCGAGCGGGAGCTCAGGAGTACGGCATCGAGCGCCTATGACGTGCTCGTCGTGGACGCGTTCAGCGATGACTCCGTACCGGTGCACCTCTTGACCAAAGAAGCGGTCAAGCTGTATCTCGAGCGCCTCAAATCGCCGGAGGGCATCATCGCCATCAACGCGACGAGCAGATACCTGCATCTCGCCCCCATCGCGGCCCGCATCGCCGGCGAGCTCGGACTCTCGTACAGGGTCGTCGTCACTGATGAAGATGCGTCGGGCGGGTATTATGCCGTATGGGTATTGCTCGCGAGAGATTCGAGTATATTCCTCAAGCCGCCTCTCGACGACATCCCGCCATGGAAGCCTTATAAGAAAGCGCCGCTCTGGACCGACGATTACAGCGATATCGTTTCGGAGCTCAACTTTCCCGTATTGCCGACTTTAAGACAGGATTAGGACACCGCGGCTACAGGAGGACGCGGGTGTAGCGCTTGGGCGCGGCTTGGGGCGGAGGGGGGAAGAGCTCGGAGGCCGAAGTCAGAAAGTCCAGGAAAGCCTCCGCGGGAAGCGGCTCGGCGGCGGCGGCGCGCAATCTTCGAAAGTCGGCGCGCACAGCCGCGGAGCGGCTCATTTCCAGCAGTTCGAGCTTCTCCCGCTCAGTCAGTTCCACCAAGCCTCCGCTTCAGGTCGTCGTAGACGTCCCTCATGTCGAACAGGATAAAGTACTCGCTCACGAGTTTCCAGTCCAAGGACCCCGCGCGGAGGGTCATGAGGGCCTCGATGTCCGCCAGATCCCGTGACTTGCGGGCGGGATCGTTCGCCATGCTCTGGACCTTGAGGCCGATCACGTCCTCCGGCGCGGCCACGCGCGCGGTCCGGCCCTTGCCGATCGGGAGCCTTGCCGCGCGCTGGAGCATGGAAATCGAGATTGCGCGGAAAGCGTGGAGCAGGTCCACTCGCCCCGCCGGCACATCGGCATGCCGGAACTGCGAGGCGTTCTCGCTCTCGAACGCCTTGCGGTAGCCGATCGTTTCAAGGACGCGCGCGGCCGCCGGCAGATCGTCGCGGTGGACGAGGAAATCAATGTCCGCCGTTGCCCGCCCTTCGCCGAGGAGCCCCAACGCGACGCCTCCGATCAGGGCATAACGCACCTCGGCTGCCTCGGATCCGTCGGCGAGCTTGTCCAAGACGGCGGCAAAGGCCATCGTGAGATATTAACACTTCCTGGCGCCGGAAAGACGAAGCCCGGCGGGGGCCGGGCTTCGTAGGGGGGGAAATCTTCAGCCGAGGATGGGATTCGAACCCACAACCTATCGCTTACGAAGCGATTGCTCTACCGTTGAGCTACCTCGGCGCGGACGCAGTATACCAGTTTTCGCCGGCCGGCCGCACGCGCGGAGCTCACGCATAGAGCCGCGCGAAGCGCGAGGCGATGATGTCCGCCAGGTCCCGGCGGAGGTCTGAGCGAAGCTCCGAGTTGGCGGTCATCTCGCGCAGCTTGTCCTGCGTTCTGCGGAGCTTGGCAAAGACATTCGCGGCGGCCTTCGGGTCGATCTCGAGGCGGTTCGCCAATGCCTCGAAGTCCGAGCGCGTCAGGCCGTTCTTCTTCGCGTTGATCGCGAGGGCCGAGTCCTCTTCGTTCTTGATATAGAGCCGGGAGCTGACGAAGTCGTAGACAGGAGCAAGGCCGATCTCCGTGCCTTGGCCGAGCAACGCCCAATTCTTGAGATGCATGTCGCCGTTTCCCGTGACAAAGCACAAGAGGACGCGCTCGAAGAAATCGATCGCATCCAGGCCCACGTTGGCTGCGTGGGCGCGGATCGCTTTGCCGACTTGCTCGAGCGAGCCTTCGTACTTGTTGGTCGAGCCCAGTATCTGGAACATCGTCTCGGCGGGGATCTTCCTGCCGTCATCCGCGCGATCGAAGCGCTTGACGACGTAGCAGAGCTTGCCGTCCGCCATGGCGAACAAGCCGTGGGGCGGGACGCGCAGCCCCAACTCTTCGGCCATATTCATGCAGAGGTTCTCGTTGTGCGGGATCTGCGGGAATCGTTCGGGCTCGGGCTTGAGGATATGCGTGCCGCCCGTCGAGACGGACTCGAGCCGGGACGTTTCCCGATCGAGCCTGACGGACGCCTTCATCTGGACGCCGGAGATCGAGATGCGGCCCTTCGCCTCCGCGACCAACGAGGGCATGTCGGCGACGCCGAATGCGATCGTCGGCAGCCGCGTCGTGCCGAAAAGCTTGTTCAGGCAGCGCGGATGGTAACGTCCTTCGCCTTCAAGAGGCTTCTGGCAGCAGAGGCAATCAGCCATTCGATTCCTCGGCCGGCGTGACGCTGACCGCTCCGACGGGATCTCCTCCGGTGTGGAGCAGCAGCCGGAACCTATCGTCTTTGTCGAGCTTAGCCGTGGCGCAGATCATGTCCAGCAGCCAGCCCTCGGGAAGAAGTCCCTCGAAAAATGGGAAGAGTTCCTTTGACCGATACTCCTTCCGGCGCAGGGGCATGCCCAAGCTGATGGGGGCCGCCTCCGGGTCCGACAAGTAAGAACTGTCATAGGCGAACTCGAAGCCGTCGGCTTTTTTAGTCAGCATCCCGGCCAGCTTCCGGCCGTGAAAGACGGCTGCGCGATCCTTACTCATGTTTGGTGTCCTGGAATCTCATCACTCACGCCAAGGGTGGTTTCACTTCTTCTTTGGGCAGATCCATCGCGCCCAGACACTTGCCGAATAGGAAGAGCACCTTGTTTACAGTGTCGGTGCGCAACGATGACTTGCCTTGTTCGAGGTCGCGGATGAAGCGCAAACCTACTCCCGCTTTGGCCGCAAGTTCGGCCTGGGTCAGGCCGGTTCCTCGGCGCTTCTCTCTAACAATATCTGCGATCGGATTCTTTTTCATCTTGTCAATCATATACCCGAACGGGTGTAAATTAGCTCAATGGCGTGCGATAATATGCGTCATCGGGTATCGCCTAGGATGTATTATACCCGATAGAGCCTCTTTGTCAAGCGCACGGCGCGTTTTTGGGGCTCCATCACCGGCGGCACACGTCGCGGCGATTTCCAATCCGCATGTGCTCCGGGGGGGCGCTCGACGGTGCGACCTTCTGGGGCTGCCTGCCCCGCGAGCTCAAGACCCGGGCTTAGCCGCTCGAGTCCCGTCAGTACGACCCGTACACGGATAGGCTCGCGCCCGCGGCGAAGGTGGAGTTGTTGAGGTTGCAGATCTCGGCGCCGGTGATCAGCTTCGTGTTGTCGCCGGCCGGCCCGTACCAAGTCCCGGCGGCGAACGTCGCGTTGGTGCCCGAGGCCGGCGCCATGTCCATGACGCCCAGGGTGACCGCCGGCTTCGTCGCGCCACTGAAGTTGAAGATCACGCTGATGGTGAAGAACTCTTCGTACGTGGTCCCGGCGACGGCCGTGTCCACGAGCTGCTGGCACTTGACCTTCTGGCCATAAGCGTCGGTCCAGTTGTGGGCAGCCCCCCAGGAGTAGTCCTTGTTGGCGCCGCCGTCGTCGAAGGTGGCCGGCAGGGTCCCTCCGTAGCCCCAGTACAGGCAGGGGATGTCGGCGGCGGACTGGGAGGGGGAGTAGAACCGCAGCGTGTAGGCGACATAGGAATCGGTCCAGCTCAATGAGATGCACTTGTTCGCCGGCGAGAGGGTCATGCTCGAAATGAGCATGAACGGGTTGCCTTGGATCGCCTGGGGCGGGATGGTCGGGGTCGACGGGAACACGACGCCGCTGGCGTCGCCGGAGAAGAAGGCCGCGTGGATGCCGCCGGTGGTGGTGATGCCGGTCGAGGTCACGGGCATGCCGTTCTGCGTGATCGTGGCGCCCGCGCCGGCGAGCGTGAGGCTCGAGTTGTACAGCGTCAGGCCCGAGCCGGAACCGAAGGCGACGTCGCCGGTGAACGTCTCGGTCCAGACCGGCGCGGTGTTCGTCCCTTTCGTCAGCAGGAACTGTCCGGTGTTCCCGGGGACGTTGTTGGGCATCAAGGCCCTCGTGAACTTGAAGTTGCCTCCCACGTCGAGCGGCTGGCCCGGATTGCCCGTCCTGATGCCGACGAAGCCGGTCGTGGGGCTCAAGAGGACGTTGCCCTGGGTGAATGTGGAGCTTCCCGCGCTGACGACGACGTCGCCTCCGGCGAAGCCGCTCCTCCCCGGACTGCCGACGATGTTCAGGTCGTATCCCGCCCTCGCGGCGGAGGGCGAACTGACATGGACCGTCCGCGTGGCGTCGCCGGTGAACTCCAAATCCTTGAGCTGGGAGGTCTGCGCCCGGGCCTCGGCCGCGGCCAGCGCGGCCGCGAGCGCGGCGC
>JAPLKK010000166.1:0-746 GCA_026388115.1 Elusimicrobiota bacterium
CGCCTTCGCGCGACGCCTTGTGCGCCAGGAAGGGCGGGCCGATGAGGTCGCCGATGGCGTGGATGGCCGGGACGCTCGTGCGGTACCGCCCGTCGACCGGCACGAAGCCGCGCGCGTCGGTCGTCACGCCCGCCGCCTCCAGCCCGAGCCCCTCCGAGCGCGGCTTGCGGCCGACGCTCGCCAGGAGGCGGTCCACGACGACGCGCCGCTCGCCCTGGGGCGTCGCAAGCGTCACCTCCAGGCCCTCGGCCGTCGCTTCATAGCGCACGGCCTTCGACTCGAGGATGACCTCCACGCCGAGCCGGGACAGCGTGCGCGAGACGGGCGTGGTGAGCTCCGGCTCGACGCCGGTGAGCAGCTGGGGCAGGAGCTCGACGACGGTCACGCGCGCGCCGAGCTTGGCGTAGTAGGTGCCGATCTCGAGGCCGATGATGCCGCCGCCGATGACGAGGAGCCGCCCGGGGATCTCGGGCAGCTCCAGGGCTTCGCGGTTCGACAGGACGCGCCGGCCGTCGAACGCGAATCCCGGAAGCTCGATCGCTTTCGAGCCCGTCGCGAGGATCGCGGATTCAAAAGCCACCGCCTCCGTCTTTCCTTCCGCGGTGCGAACCTCGGCGCTGTTGGGTCCCGTGAGCTTCGCGTCGCCCATCAGGATGTCCACACCGTTCGCCTTCGACAGGGTGGCGATGCCGCGGTTGAACCCTTTGATCATTCCGGCGCGCCATGCCTGGACCTTGGCCATGTCG
>JAPLKK010000166.1:757-7979 GCA_026388115.1 Elusimicrobiota bacterium
TGTCTTTGGCCTTCTTGAACTTGTAAGCCGCTTGCGCCGCGTGGATCATCGCCTTCGACGGGATGCACCCGTAGTTCAGGCATTCCCCCCCGAGCGCGTCGCGGTCTACCAGCAGCGTCTTCTTCCCGAGCTGGCCCAGCTTGATGCCGGCCACGTAGCCGCCCGGCCCTGCTCCGACGATCAGAACTTGAGTTTCCATGGCTGTTGTCGCCTTTCCGCTAGCGGGGAAAGGGATGGTTGAGGGTTAATCTACAGCAAAGTTCGCGGATTTTCCAGATGTTTGATGAGCGTGTTCATGAAATGGGCCGCTTCGGCGCCGTCCACCACGCGGTGGTCGAACGACAGCGCGAGGTTCACCATGTCGCGGATGACGACGGCGCCGTCTTTGACCACCGGCCGCTTCTGGATCTTCATGACCCCGAGGATGCCGACCTCCGGGTGGTTCACGATCGGAGTGGCGAACAGGCCGCCGATCGGACCGATGTTCGTCACGGTGAAGGTGCCGCCCTGGAGCTCGGAGGGCTCGATCTTGCCCGACCGGACCTTCTCGGCCAGGCGGGCGGTCTCGGCCGCGAGCGCCCACAGATCCTTGCCGGCGGCGTCGGTGACGACAGGGACGATGAGCCCTTGCGGCGCGGCGGTGGCGATGCCGATGTTGCAGGAGCGCTTGAGGATGAGCTCACCCTTGTCCTCGTCGAGAGCGGAATTGAGGTTCGGGTACTCGCGCAGGGCCTTGACCAGCGCGCGGAGCACGAAAGGCAGGTAAGTCAGCTTCACGCCGCGCTGTTGCGCCTCGGCCTTGAGCTCCTCGCGCAAGGCGACGAGCGCGGTCACGTCCGCCTCGTCCGCGTGCGTGACGTGCGCGACCGTGCGCTTGGAAAACGCCATCCTCTCCGCCGTCCTGCGCCGGATGCCGACGAAGGGGATGCGCTCCTCGCGAGAGGACAGGGGTGAGGGCGCCGGCGGTCCTTTCGCCTTCTGCCCCGCCGCCTTTCTTACGTCGTCTTCCGTCACCCGTCCCCTGGGCCCGGTGCCGCGTACCTGAGCGAGTTCCACCTTCAGCGACTGCGCCAGCTTGCGCACGGCGGGCAGCGCCAGCCCGTCGCCCGCTGCCGTTTCGCTCGAGGGCGCGGTCGCCGCCGGCGTCCGCGCCGGTCCCCCCTCCCACTTCGAAGATCACGATCGCCGAATGCACCGGCACCTTCTGCCCCGCTTGGGCCAGCAGCCTCCGGACGCGTCCCGTCTTGGGGCTCGGGATCTCCACCTCGGCCTTGTCGGTGAGCACGTTGACGAGCGGCTGGTTCTCCTGGACCTCGTCGCCTTCCTTCACGTGCCATTTCACGATCTCGCCTTCGGTGAGCCCCTCGCCGATGTCCGGCAGCTTGAACTCGAAGGTCATGGCGGTCAGTAGGAGAGCGTCTGCCGGGCCGCGAGGACGACGCGGTCGGCGTCCGGCACGAAGTGCTTCTCGAGCCGGAACATCGGCATGCGGATGTTCCAGCCGCCCACGCGGCGCACCGGAGCCCGCAGCTTGAGCAGCGCGCGCTCGTGGATGAGCGAGCTGATCTCCGCCGCCCAGGAGCCCATGTTCGGCGCCTCGTGCGCGATCACCACGCGTCCCGTTTTCTCGGCGCTCGCCAGGACCGCCTCGATATCGACGGGGGTGAGCGTGCGCAGGTCGAGCACCTCGGCCGAGATGCCCTCTCCTTCCATCCGCTCGGCGGCGTTGAGGCAGGTGTAGACCATCGCACCCCACGAGATGAGGCTGATGTCGGCGCCCTCGCGCGCGAGCCGCGCCTTGCCGATAGGCGTCTTGTACGGCCTCTCGGGCACCTCGCCCTTGGCCGCCCGGTACAGCGCCTTGGGCTCGAAGAAGACCACGGGGTCCGGGTCCTCGATCGCCGCGATGAGCAGGCCTTTGGCGTCCGCGGGGGTGGAAGGGATCACGACCTTGATGCCGGGCGTATGCGCGAAGTAGGCCTCGGGCGACTCCGAGTGCTGCTCCGGCGCGTGGATGAGCCCGCCGTGCGGCGAGCGCAGGACCAGCGGCACGGTGTGCCTTCCCTGGCTCCGGTTGCGCAGGCGGCCGAGGTGGCAGATGACCTGGTCCATGACCGCGGGCAGGAATCCGTCGAACTGGATCTCGCAGACCGGGCGCATGCCGGCCACCGCGAGCCCGATCGAGGCGCCGACGATCCCGAGCTCGGCCAGCGGCGTGTCCACCACGCGCTCGGCGCCGAACTGCTTCTGAAGCCCCTCGGTCACGCGGAACACCCCGCCGTTGACGCCCACGTCCTCGCCGAGAACGATGACGCGCTCGTCCGCTTCCATCGCTTGGCGCAGGCCCTGGTTGATCGCCTGGACGAGGTTGAGCTCGGCCATTATGGGAAGCGGCCCTCGGCGGGAGGAAGCTCCACGACTTCCTGCTGCGCCTGCTTGAGCTTCAGCAGCCGCTCAAGTTCCTGGCGCTCCTCGACCAGGAACCAGGGCGCCGTCGCGTAGTTGTTGGCGAACATGTTGAGGGGGTTCGGGGCGGGCGTCGACTCGTACGCGTCGAGCTCGCCTTGGACCATCTCCTCGGCCTCGCGCTTGAGCCGGGCCTCCTGGTCCTCGTCCCATAGCTTCTTCGACTCGAGATACTTCCGCATCCGCGCGATCGGGTCCTTTTGGCGCCACGCCTCCACCTCGGCCTCGGAGCGGTACCGCGTCGCGTCGTCGGCCGTCGTGTGGTGGCCCAGCCGGTAGGTCTCGAGCTCCAGGAGGCTCGGCCCGTCGCCGGCGCGCGCCCTCGCCACCGCCTCGCTGACGGCCCTGTAGACCGCGAGGGCGTCGTTGCCGTCCACCTGCAGGCCGAAGGCGCCGTAGCCGTCCGCCTTCTGGGCCAGCGTCGCCGTCCGCGCCTGGCGCTCGCGGGGGACCGAGATCGCCCACTGGTTGTTCTCGATGACGTAGATCGCCGGCAGCTTGAACTGCCCGGCGAACGTCAGCGCCTCGTGCAGGTCGCCTTTCGAGGAGGTGCCGTCGCCAAGGCAGGTGAGCGCGACGCGGCCCTGCTTTTGGAGCTTGCAGGCCCACGCGAGCCCCGCCGCCTGCGTCAGGTGCGAGCCCACGGGCACGGCGAAGGTCATGTCGTTGTTGCCGTCCGGAAAGCGCGCGTGCCGGTCGTCGCCGCCCCAATACAGCAGCGAGTAGCGGAGCTTCATTCCCCGCGCGAAGTAGGCGCCTTGGCCCCGGTAGGTGGGCACGAGCCAATCCTTGGGCTTCAAGCACAGGGCCGGCACGATTTGCGAGGCCTCTTGGCCGAGGATCTGCGGGTAGGTGCCGAGCCGTCCTTGGCGCTGCAGGCGGAAGGCCCGCTCGTCGAAGACGCGGATCTCGAACATCTTCCGGTACATCTCGAGGAGCTTTTCCTGCGGGAGCTTCGGCTCGAGCTCCTTGTCGACGGTGCCGTCGGCCGCGAGGATCTCAAGCCGCTCCGTCTTCGCTTCGTGAACGGTCCTAAGCGGCACGGGGGCTCCTCAGCAATCCATGGAGGAACAGCTCGCCCGCTCGATACGAGGAGCGGACGAAGGGGCCGGAGGCGACGTAAAGGAATCCCATGCCTCGCGCGAGCTCGCCGTACCGCTCGAACTCGTCGGGCGGCAGGAAGCGTTCGACGGGAAGATGCTTGGCCTCCTTCGTCGGGCGCAGGTACTGGCCCAAGGTCACGATGTCCACGCCCGCCGCGCGCAGGTCGGCCAGCGCGGACTCCACCTCGGCGCGCTCTTCGCCCAGGCCCAGCATGAGCGAGGACTTCGTCTTGCGCTCGGAGTCGATCTCCTTGAACGCCTTCAGCACCGCGAGCGACTGGGCGTAGCCCGCGCGGCGGTCGCGCACGACGGGCGTGAGGCGCTCGACGGTCTCCACGTTATGGGCCATGACCTCGGCGCCCGCCCCCATCACCGCGCGCAGGCTGACGCGCTCTCCGCGGAAATCCTGGACGAGGGCCTCGATGAGGATGCCCGGCACGCGCGCCTTGACGGCGCGGATGCACTCCGCCACGTGAGCGGCGCCTTGGTCGGGCAGGTCATCGCGGCAGACGGTGGTCAAGACGACGTAGCTCAAACCCAGCCCTTCGATCGTCCCGGCGAGCTTGGCGGGCTCCTCCGGGTCCGGCGGCGCCGAGCGCTTGAGCGCGGCGACGGAGCAGAAGCGGCAGGCGCGCGAGCAGGATTCGCCCAGCACCATGAAGGTCGCCGTGCCGCCCGACCAGCACTCGCCGAGATTCGGGCAGCGCGCCTCTTCGCAGACGGTGTGCAGCCGGCCGCGCGAGGACAGCCCCTTGATCCGCGCGTACCGCTCGCCCGACGGTAGGCGCGCTCTCAGCCAGGGAGGCAACGGCACCACGCGGCGAGTATAGGATTTATGGCGCGAAGTTGGCCAGAAGAGGCGAGTTTACTGGTCTTGTGCGGGCTGCGGCGGCGGCGCGGACTTTCCTTGGCCCTGCTGCATGGCGCTTCTGAGGGCGCGCTGGAGCTGGTCGGAGAGCTGGCGGCGCTCCGCCGCCGTCGGCGCGGGGCCGCCGTTGTTGACGCGCATCATCGGCGCGGTCGCCTTCTTCAGGCTGTCGAACTGGCGCTTTTGGGCGGGCGTCATGCCCTGAGTCATGCGCGGGTCGTCGAGGGTGTCCTGCATCTTCTGCATCGCCGCCCCGGCCGCCTGGCGTATCGCCGCCTGCTGTTCCGGCGTGGGCTTTGAGCCGACCGGCGGCATCATCGGCATGAAGTTCTCGAGCCCAGGCGGCACGCCGGCGCTCGTCGGCGGGCCGGCGGCGGAAAAGCCGGCCGGAGGCTGCGGCAAGCCGCCGCCCTGCCCCGCGGCCGGCCGCTGGAAAAGCGCCGAAGACGCGCCGGGGGTCCCCGGCAGGCCCGGATTGCCCGCCGCCGCGGCGCCGGCCGCCTGGATCTGGCGCAGGACGGCCGCCTGTTCGGGAGTCATGTTCTGGCTCGCCGTTCGCATCGCCTGCGAGGCCGCGGCCGACATGGTTGCCGCCGCTTCCAGGGGCTGGACGGCGTCGCGCACGCGCTCGAGCTGGTACTGGCCGAAGAGCCCGACCACGCCGAGAGCCGCGATGACGATCCCGGCCTGCATGATCGGCGCCGCATACAAACCGGCGATGCAGCGCGCGAGCAGATAGGCCCCGAGCGTGCTCGGAGCCCACCAGAGCGTCCTCACCGGCGACAGCGCCGCCGCGAAGGTCCCGACGGGAGCCAGCAGAGAGACGATCTGCAGGGCGCGAGGGTAGCGGCCTGTGCCGCCCGAGACGAAGGCGATGCCATGGACGAGAGCGGCCGAGACGAACAGCCCGACCGCCGTCAGGACGAGGCCTCCGACGGCGGCCAAGACGAGTCGGCCGATCGTCAAGGTGCCCAGGGCGGGCGTCACTCCCCCTACCGCGAGCCCGGTGCGGATCACGAAGCTCACCACCGTCCATGCGAGCGCGTGGCCGAGCAGGATCTTCGTTGGAGGCGGCTCGCCCTGTCGGCAGCGCTCGAGGATGGCGTGCGGCGTGATCGGCAGGCGGGCCGCGCACTCGACCAGCTCCATGAAGGCGGCGGCGGGCGTCGCCGGCGCGGCCGCGCGGGCGGCGGGGTCCTTGCTGCGCTCGCTGCGGTCGAGGGCGGCGTGTACGGGATGCGCATCGGCGGCGCGGTCAGCGGCGGACGGAAGGCATCGAGATTCCGCGGCTTCGGGGCCGGCGGCGGCGCGGTCAGCGGCGGGCCGGCCGCGGCGGGGCCGCCCGCGGCGGGGCCGCCCAGCCCGGGCGGCGCCTGGAACGGCATCTGCTCTTGCGGGTCCGCCGGCGTCTGCGCGAACGGAACGACGGGGATCGGACCCAGGTCGGGCGCCTTGAACGGCTCGGTGCTCTGTATCGAGATCGAGTCGAGCACGAACGGCTTGGCGCCTTCCTGCGGCGTCGTCATCTGGAAGGGAGGCGGGCTGGCAAGCGTGGGCGGGGTCGCGAGCGGCGGCGGGGCTTTGACCGGGGGCGGCTGGAAAGGGATCGGCGTGGGCTGGATCGGGATCGGCGGCGGGGCATGGACCGGGGTCGGCTGAAACCGGATGGGCTCAAGGACCGGCGGCGGCGCGGCAGGGATGGAAGGCGCCGGCGGGCTCGTCGAGGCGCCGGACTTCGGGGTCGGAGGCACCAAGTCCCTCGGCTCGATCTTCAGGGCGAAAGGGGGCAGAGGGTCGGGGTTGGGCAGCCTCACGGGCGCCGGCGTGTTCAACGACGGGGTCGCGCCGCGGGCAGGGGCCTGCGAGCCTTCGGCCGGCGTCGCCGGCTCGGGCTCGAGCGGGATCAGTTCAAATGCTTCCGGGTCGGGCGGCACCACCCGAGTGTACCCCCTCCCTCTGCTTTTTTCAACGCTTTGTCAAAAAATCCTCGTTTCCCCGCCCGGCGACGATTCACGGCGGAAAGAGGAGTCAGCGGCGCTTGGCGGTGCGGGAGCGCGCCATCTTCTTGAGCAGCAGGCGCACCGTGTCGAGCGGCAGGCCGACGACGTTGTCGAAGGGGCCGCGGACGGCCTCGATGAAGGGGTCGTCGGTGTCCTGCACCGCGTAGGCGCCCGCCTTGTCCATGTGCTTGCCGACGAGCGCCTCGAGCTGGGCGGGCGCGAGGCGCCGCGCCTTCACGCGGGTCATCGCCACCGCCCGCCAGGACCGGCCGGTGGCGGCGTCGACCAGGGCCACGCCCGTGTAGACGCGGTGCCAGCGGCCGTTGAGCTTGCCGAGGATGCGGCGGGCGTCTTTGCGGTCCGTCGGCTTTTGGAGGATGTGCCCGGCGCTCCAGACGACGGTGTCGGCGCCTAGCACGAGCGCTCCTTTGCGGCGGCTCGCGACCGTCTGGGCTTTGCGCAAAGCGAGGTCGAGCACCATGCGGCGCGGGTTCCGCTCGGCGGTGTCCTCCGGCGCCTTCGACGGCACGACGCGGAACGGCACGCCCAATCCCTTCAGGATCTCGCGCCGGCGCGGGGACACCGAGGCCAGGATCAGCGGTCTTGAAACTCGCCTCATGTCTCCGTCCGCGAGCGTCCCGGCTCGACTCCCTTGCCCAGAAGGCCTTCGCGCACCGCCACGCGGCGGCGCGGACCTGGAACCTGCCCGGACGTCATCGCCGCCGTTCTTCTCCGGGCGGGTTGCCGAAGACCGTGTTGGCGCCGATCCAGTCCAGGTAGGGCGC
>JAPLKK010000166.1:8038-31347 GCA_026388115.1 Elusimicrobiota bacterium
GGCTTGTGATCGCGTATGCCGCGTCCTGCACGGGTATCGTCCGCGTCTTGACTAACAGCAGGAGCTCTTCCGCCGTCTCGATCTTCCCCTCCCACCAGTAGGTGGATTTGAGCTTGGGGATCTGGTTGACGCAGGCGGCGAGCTTGCGCTCGACCAGCGTTTGAGTGATCCGGTCGGCGGTATCCGAGTCGGGGACGGTGATGAGGAGAACGCAGTACTCAGCCATGGTGTCGGTCGGAGGCGCGAAAGTGACGGAATCGTAACAAAATGCCCGCGGGCCGTCCAAGCGCTCCCTGCGCTCAAGGGTGGCGAAATGTATAATGGGCTCCCCCTTCGGAGGAGAAATGAAACGCGCCTTGTACTCGCTGGTCGTAGCGCTGGCTCTGGCCGCGCCCGCCGCCGCCCAACAGGCTGGGCTCCTCGGGCTCGGCATCATGGTCGGCTCGCCGACCGGCGGCACGGCGAAATACTGGCTGGACGGCCGCCAAGCCCTTGACGCGGCGATCGGCTTCAGCGGCAACCTGCAGGTCCACGGCGACTATCTCTGGCATGCCTGGGATGTCTTCCCGCCGACCGAGGAAGGCCGCCTCGGGGGCTATCTCGGCCTCGGCATGCGCTTGCGCAACCGCGAGAACGACAATATGGCGGTCGGCGTGCGCGCGCCGCTCGGGGTGGCCTACTGGGTCAAGCGGTACCCGCTCGAGCTCTTCGTCGAGATCGTTCCCATCTTCGACTTCAATGCGGGCCGCGCGCTGGACTTGAACGGGGTCATGGGCCTGCGGGTCTATTTTCCCGACGCGGCGAAGAAGTAAGAAACAGCGACTTTCCTCACCCCGGCCCCGAACGGGGGCGAGGGAGCCTTAGGCCAGCACGCGCTTGAGGTGGGCGCCGTCGGCGGGCCGCACGACGCCTCTTTCGGTCACGATCGCGCTGACCAGCTTGTGCGGGGTGACGTCGAAGGCGGGATGGCGGGCTCGCGCTCCGGCAGGGGCGATGGCGCGGCCGCCGATGACGGTCACCTCGGCCGTGGAGCGCTCCTCGATGGGGATCGCGCGGCCGTCCGGCACGCTCAGGTCCACGGTCGTCGAGGGCGCGACCACGTAGAAGGGCACGCCGTGGTGGCGCGCGAGGATGGCGAGGCCGTAGGTCCCGATCTTGTTCGCCACGTCGGCGTTGGCGGCGATGCGGTCGGAGCCCACGATCACGGCGTCGATGCGCTCGGTGGCCATCATGTGCGCCGCCATGTTGTCGGTGATGAGGGTGCAGGGGATGCGGTCCTGCATCAGCTCCCAGAGCGTGAGCCGGGCGCCTTGCAGGTAGGGACGCGTCTCGCAGGCGTAGACGTGCTTCACCTTGCCCAACTGCCAGGCGCGGCGGATGACTCCGACCGCGGTGCCTAGGCCTGCGGTGGCGAGGGCGCCGGCGTTGCAGTAGGTGATGACCTGCGAGCCGCGCTTGAGGAGTCCGGAGCCCAGCTCCGCCATGCGGCGGTTGGCGGCGATATCCTCGTCGAAGAAAGCGTCGGCTTCCTTCTTGAGCGCCGCGGCGAGCGCGGCCGCCGAGACGCCCAGCGCGAGCAGCCGATCGGCCTTGCCGCGCAGGCGCTCGACGCCGTGGCGCAGGTTGACGGCCGTGGGCCGCGAGTCGAGCAGGCGTTGAGCCGCCTGCTGCAGGGGCGCGGGGACTCGTGCGCAACGCGGCGGCTTCGAGGGCGAGGCCGTAGGCCGCCGCGCAGCCGATGAGCGGGGCGCCGCGCAGGGACATCTCTCTGATGGCGCGAGCGACTTCTACGGCGCTGCGGCAGCGGAGATAGCAGATGCGGCCCGGCAGCTCCCGCTGGTCGAGGACGCGCAAGGCGCCCCGGTCCCAGAGCAGATGGCGGACCTTGTCCTTAGGAAAGGGTTTCAATTCGAGACGACCGTCCCGGCCCCCCTTGCAGGAGGGCCGGGACAGGGTTCGGGGAAGCCGCGCGGCCGGACGGCCTGACGGCTTCCCCGCGCGGGTCAGGGGATGGAGTCCATCACCCGCTTCAGGTCTTCCTCTGTTTTACCGTTGATCTCAACGGTCTTCTCGCGGCCTTTGGCGCCGCGGAGGATATTAACCGTTTTGGGGGTGACTTCGAAGAACTCGGCGAGATACCTCTTCAGCGCCGTGTTGGCCGCCTCATCGGTGGCGGGAGCGGCGACCTTCACGCGAAGGACGCTGCCGATGCGGCTGACCACTTCGTTCTCCGTAGCATTCGGGATCACGCGTACTTTGACGATCATTCAGTAGCCTCCGAGCTGCTTTCGCGGCCGGCGCCCGCGGGGGAACTTCCCCCCCGCTTGAGGCTTCCGGACGCGTACGTATTGCTGCCGGCGTAAAAACGTTGCATTCGGTCGAACAGGACGCTGCCTACCCGCACCATGCTCGCCCCTTCCTCCACGGCGATCTCGAAGTCGCCGCTCATCCCCATGGATAGTATGCCGCCGCCGGGGAACGATCTTTCGAAGAGCTCGCGCATGCGGCGGAAGTGCGGCCGCACCGCCTCGACCGGGTCCGCCGTCGGCGCGATGGCCATCAGGCCTCCGGGGCTCAGCCGGTCGAAGGCCTTGAGCTTTTCGAGGAACTCCTCGACGGCCTGCGGCGAGATGCCGCCTTGGGTCTCTCTTTCGGTCAGCTTCACCTGCACCAGGACCGGAAGGGTCCGTCCGGTCTCGGCCAGCTGCTTGTGAAGCGTCTCGGCCAGGGCGATGGAGTCCAGCGAGTCGATCGTATCGAAAGTTTCCAGAGCCGCGCGGGCCTTGTTGCGCTGAAGGTGCCCAATCATCCGCCAGGTGAGCGGCGGCAGGCGGCCCTCCAGCGCCCGGCGTTTCGCCTGGCCGTCCTGGACCCGGCTCTCGCCCAGGTGGCGGATGCGTCCGCTGCCCGCCAGCTCGCCGATCGCCTCGGTTCCGGCTGTCTTCGTCACCGCGACCAGCTCGACTCGGCTCGGGTCGCGGCCCGCCCGGTGCGCTGCAGCCTCGATGCGGCCCATCACTCCGGTCAGGTTGTCAAGGAGCGTCAAGGGAAGGGAGTATACCAAAAACCCGCCTTTTTGGCAAGCAAGACTCTTGCATCGAACTACGCAAAAATGTTAAACGGCCGCCGTTTCTGCAGCGGCATCGGGAGTCGCGCGAAGCGCGACACCTTATTCCTTCTTGAGCTTCGGGATCTCCGGCAGGACTTCCGGCTCCGCTGCCTTCGGCACCAGCCGGCTCAACTCCAGCTCGAGCCTCTGGATGATGGCGAGCGACTTGGCGAGATTGGACTCATTCTTCCCGAGTGCGCGGTCAAGGTCATCGATCTGTTTGCCGAGCCGCTCGTTGTCGCGCAGGACGGAGGCCTGGGTGCGCAGCGCGTTCTCCTCGCCGAGCTTGGCCTCCTGCAGCTTCTGTTCCAGCTCGAGGATGCGGCGCTCCCGCTCGTGCAGGCGGTCCTCGATCGCGCGCAGCTCGCCGCTCAGCTGCGCCAGCACCTCCTGCGATCGCTTGTCCCTCTCCTCGAGCGCGGGAATCCGCGAGACGCGGTCGTCGAGGAAGCGCACGCGCTCTCGCGCGGCCTGGAGCTCTCCCTTGAGCTCGATGAGCGTGCGCTGCAGGCTCTGCGTCAGCGCCCTCTCCTCGCGGCGGTTCTCGAGCTCCTTCATCAGCTCGGTCACGTGGCGGAAGATCTTGTGGCTCGACGCCTCGAGCACCTCTTCCGGCCCCCGGACGGCCGCGTCGACGTAGGCCTGGGCCTTGGCCTGCGGCGGCAGGGGCGGGGGCTCGCGGTCGTAGCCTTCCATCGCCGCGACGAGGTCTGAGAATTCGCCGGCTCGCTTCCAGCTTCGCTCCGCCGACGGTGCGTCCGCGGGGCACACCAAGGTGCCCGCGCTGAAGTTCGGGAGCTGGATGAGTTCGTGGGGCTCGAAGACCCCGGGCACCTCGTCCTCGTAGTACACCCAGTACTTCAAGCCTGCCTCCCGCGGTTCTGCTCCTGCACCGACCGGATCTTAGCCTCCAGGAATTCGGCCGCGCTCTCGAGCTTGGCGTCGAAGCCGGAGCGCAGGGCGGCCAGTTCGCCGCGGACCGCCTCGGCCTCGGCGAGGCGCTTGCGCCCGTCCTCGACCGTCTTCTCGGCCTCGAGGCGCGCCTCCCGCTCCATCCTCAAGGCCGCTTCGAGGGCGCCCTTCTCCCTCTCAAGGCTCGCGATATGCTCCTCGAGGATCCTGCCGCGCGCCTCGTACTCGGCCCGGATGGAGACCATCTTGTCGCGCATGCCGGCGAGCTGCTCCTGCACGTCGGCATTCATCTCCTGGAGCGCCTTCAGCGTGCCGGCGCCTTTCGCGGCGCGCGCCAACTGCTCTTCGAGGGTCGCCTTTTCGCGCGAGAGCGCGTCCACGCGCTGCTGGGCGGAGAACACGACGGAGCCCTCGCCGGCGCGGAGTTTCTCCACTTCCGCGTTCAGGGCCCGCACCTCCTGGCGCGACAGGTCCAGCTCGCGATTGGTCTGGATCGTGGTCAACGACTCCTCGGGCAACGGCGGCGGCGAGACCTCTTTGTCCCACCATGCGCGCAGACCGGCTGCGGCTGCGGCCGGCGCGGGCGCGGCGGGCGGGGCGGGCGCGGTGGGGGCGCGGCGCATGCGTTCCACCTCGTCGTCCACCTCGCGCCTGAATTCGTCGAGCCAGTCCTTATAGAGGAATGGGTCCATGGTTCCCTTTGAACCCTCACCCCTGCCTTCCCCACAAGGGCGGAGGAAAAGCAGGGTGCGGTCAAATTCTACCGGCAGACCATTGCGAATTTATGTCGCGCTATTTCGATGCGGCGGGGGGCGGCGGTATGGGGAGGCCGTTGGCGGTCAGGAAACCGCGGACCTCGGCGTTCCCGGGGTCGAGGGCCAAGGCGGAGTGGAAGGCCTTGATCGCCTTGTCTTTTTCGCCGCTTGCCCAGCGAGCGGAGCCGAGGCGCGTCCAAGCGAGGACGTTCCGGGGATCGAGCCAGACCGCTTCCTGGCAATCGCGGGCGGCCTCGCCGAACCGGTCTTCCAAGAACGCCTTTTCGGCGCGCTGCAGCTTGAGCTGGACCAGCGCGACCCGGGGTAGCAGCTCCTCGAGCGGGATGTCGAGTCCCGTGCGGGCCGCAAGGGCGGTGTTCAGCCGGCGGAAGAACTCGTTCTGCGGATCCTCTCCGACTGCCACCGCGGAGAACAACATCGCCTCCACGTCCCGCCCCTCGTCGTAAGCCGCCAGCGCGTCGTTCGCCGCCTTTGCCGCTTCCCCCCCTCCGCCGAGCGCCGCTTTGCGCGCCTGCGCGTCAATCCCGATAGCGGCTAGCGCCGCCTGCAGCCGGCGCTGTCTCTCGCTCCGCGGCGGGGGAGGACTTGCCTTTGTCTCCCTCTCCCGCGTTCCGGGAGCGGGCAGGGTGAGGGTAGTCGCCGTCGTCCCCTTCGTATCCGCGGTCGCAGTTCTGACCGTCGTCTGAACCGTGGTCGGGTTTCCCTCACCCCGACCCTCTCCCGGACGAGGCGACGGCGGACCGGCGCAGCCGGCGAGGAGCACGAGCGCCGCGACCGTCGGCCTCACAGGGGCATCACCTTCCCCGCGGCTTCCAGGTATTTCCACCGCGTGAGGATGCGCGCTCGCACGCAATGCACCTCGTTCTCGTCGGACGGGGCGGCGGCCTGCGCCGCCCGGCGGGCGGCCGAATCGCGCAGGACGGGCGGCAGGACGGACAGCAGCCTCTCGCGCAAGGCGGCCTCGGCGCCCCGCAGGGCCACGCCGAGTTCCTCGCTCGTCACCTCGCGCGCCAGCAGGGCGAGGGAGGCGAGGTCGGCGCGCTCCAGGTCCTCGAAGCGCAGCAGGCCCGCCTTCACCTGGGCCGCGGCGGCGGGGGCCTGGAGCCTCACGGAGTCGAGCACGCTCTTCTGCATCGCTTCCGGCGCGCGGACGAGGAGCTCAACCAGCTTCGAGGGACCCCTCGCCTCCCTCTCGTGGAACGCGGCCAGCTCGGCCGCCAGCTTGCACCGTTCTTCCCGCGTCGGGACCGCTCCCTCCTCCGCCTTGGCCAGCTCGCAAGCCGCGCCGCCCCGCGTCGCCTCCGGCAGCAACCGGAACAGCGCGGCGGCCGCATCCGGTTCCATGTCCGAGAGGATGAGCCGCGCCGCTTGGGGCTCGCGCGCCTGCAGGAAACGGGAGGTGAGCCGCAGGTCCTTGCTTGCCACCGAGCCAAGGTCGAGCTCCAGCTCCGGCGGAGGCTTCGGAGCGGCTTCGACCGGTGCGGTCTCTACGATGGGCGGCGATGGCGGAGGCCCGGGGACCGGCGGCGGGGTGGCGAGGCGGGAAAGGATCGGGGCCAGCCCGGACGCCGTGTCGCGAACCGCCGCCAGCGTCCCGCTGACCTCCTGCAAGGCGCGGCTCGTTCCGCTGCGGGCTTGGAGCGCCAGCCAGATCGAGAAGCCGATGAGGCCGAGCAGGAGCGCGAGGCCGGCGAGGCGGAACTGGGAGGCAGGGCTCCGCATCGCCTTCTCCCACGAGTCGCCGATCGGCTCGCGCGCGAAAGAGATCTCCAGCCGTCCGGTGCCGAGCGGCAGCGCGTCCTCGACCAAGCTCTTCGCCGCGGAGACGTCGATCTCGCTGAGCGACGAATCGACCAGCAGGCGCACGGACAGGTGCGTCACCGGATCATCGGAAGGGCTCAGCCGCTTCGCGGTCGGCGGACGCCGGAACCCGGGCAGGGCCCGCGGGTCGCCGTCCTTGGCGCGGCTCTCGACGATCTCCTCCGTCACGCTCTGATCGAGCTTGGCCTCGACCACGGCGCGCGCGCGCCGCGGCCCGAGAGCCGCGTCGAGAAGTCCGTCGAGCCTCGCCTCCAAGGCGCGTTCGTAAACCGCCTTGGCCTCGACGCCGCCCGTCTCTCCCGCCCATGCCGCGGGCGCAAGGAACGCAAGAAGCGCGGCCGTGAGCGCGATCCTCGTCACTGCTTCCCCCGCGGGTCGATGAAGAAGCCGCGGATACCGCTCGTTCCGGGTGGAGAATTTCCGGGCGAAGAGGCTGCTCCCGAAGATCTACCCACCGTGTAAGCGGAGGCGGGCGCGCTCGGCACTAGGATCGCCTTGCTGCGATCGATCGTGATCGGATTCGGCACGTTCTGCTCCTGCGGGCCGTCGGGCGATGTCCAGCTCGGCGCCGGCTCGGTGCGGTAGACCGGCGCGGCCGACACCTCCCGGATACCGCCGGCCGAGGCGCTCGGGACGACGGGTAAGAAGACTCTTCGCACCTTCGCCTCCTCCGGGCGCGCCGCCGCGGGGTCCGGAGGCGGCGCCGGCCTCTCAGGCGCCCGCGCCGCGGCCGTCGAAGGGACGGCCGCCGCGGCGACGCTCGCGGTCCCGGACGCGGGGCCTTGCATGACCGGCGTCAACCGCCCAGGCTGCTGCTGCGGAGGCTCGGGCAAGACTTGAGGAGGCTCCCCGGGGGGCGCCTCCTCTTGCTCGGACTGGCGCTCGGACTGCGGCGCCGCCTGGGGCTGGTCGGGACGCTTGCCGGGCATGCGCCAGTCGCCGGCGAGCGGGCGGCCCCAGGGCGACCCGCCGGCGACCGGGTAAGGGGTCGGCGGAGTCCAGGAGGCGGAAGCGGGAGCCGGCTGCGGCGGGAAGAGCGACTTCGACGACGGCGTGAAGACGCGCTCCGTTTTGCTGCTCGTGGCCGCCCAGAGGCACAGGCAAGCCCCGGCGAGCGCGCCGAACCACGCGGCGCCCCTAGCGAGGCGTGATCGAGTTTTCGCCGGAAGCATTGCCTGAGTTCGCGTTCTGACCGCCGTTGATGCCGTTGTCCGTGCCCTGCTCGATCGACCCGTCGTGGATGGCGAAGGACTTCTGACGGTCTCCCGTGATCGGATTGCTCCCCGCGTCGGAGCTGTTGAGCCGGACCGGTCCGCCGGAAGAGGCTTCGTAGGCGCCATTGCGCGCGTCGTTCGCCGCCTGGGCGGCTTTGCTCGCGGAATCCGGGGAGTTCGCGTCGCGCACCTTCGGACCCGGCATCGGCACCGGGGCCAGCCGCGTCACATTCACGCCTTGCGCGGCTGCGGCCGCGGCAGGGGGAGCGGCCTGGCTGCCGGCGGCGGACGGGGCGTGGTCTGGGGCGCGAGGCTGCTGCGTCTGTTGGTTCTGCTCCTGCGTCGGCCCGCCGCCGCCGCCCTCGGCGCCGAGCGCGCCTTCGGCGACGTTCGGCGGCGCCGTCGGCTCGCTCCGGGCGGGCCCGTTCCATGGGCCGCCAAAGAAGCCCGGAAGGCTCGCTCCCGCGCCCAGCGAGTGGCCGGAGTACAGCTGTGCGCTGCCGGTCCGCGGTCCCTGAGGAGCGCTCAGGGCGGAGGCCGCGGGCGTAGTGAAGAACGAGCCGGCTTGGCTCCCGGCGGGAGCGTCGGAGGAGCGGAACAGGACCCGCCCGGCATACACCCCGATGCCTAAAAGCAGCAGCGCCGCCGCGATCAGCAGCGCGGCGCGTCGTTTGGAATCGGCGAGCCAGCCCACGGGATGAGTATAGGCCCGGGATGTAACAATATCCAGAGTCCGCGAGGGGTTTTTCGGTTCTTTAGTGTGTCGCGCTTCGCGCGACGCCGCGGGGCAAGCGCTTCGCGCTTGCCGCAGCAATTACGCTCGCCTGATCGGAGGTACGTGGAAGCTCACGAGTTCGACCCGGGAGCCCCAATCCTCGCCGGAATACTCCTCGTAGACATAGCCGATGCCGGGGGCGTAGTACCGGATGGTCGAGCCTCCGTCTCCGCCCGCAAGCAGCGTGTTGACGCGCAGGCAGCGGCGGAACATGCCGGCCGGGACTTCGATCGGAGCGTCGAGCGCGGCGATCTCGCTGACGTTGGGCTCCTCCAGCCATTTCTTTCCCGGCACCAGCGGCAAGGGGAACTCCATGCGGCGCAGCTTCAAGACCCCGCCCTCGGCCGTCACCTGACGCGCCGTCTTGCGGACGGCATAGTTCTCCTGCTGGCCGGGCTTGCCGTCGCGGGTCCGGGTGAGGACGGCGGTCGCTTGCGCGTCGTCGCGGAAGGCGCGCAGATCGGTGAGCACGATCTCGACCGTCTCCGTCCCCTCGAACTCCGTGCTCGTGTGACGGTAGGTGAGCTTGTAGCCCTCCATCAGCGGGAAGTAGTCCGGGTCGAGGTTCAGCTTGATCGTGTCGCCGACGCCCATGCGGCGGGATTTTACATCATTTCGACGGACGCCAGCCCCCCAGGCGTCCCCGATAGCCGGCAGGGTAAAGGGATGTAGGCCTTTTGGGCCCATCGGACGTAGGCCCTACAGGCCTTCCAGATATGGGTCCGGCGGTACATCCTGTGGGTATGAAGGTCCTAGTTTCCGCGCTGCTGCTCCTCTCCCCCCTGCACGCGGCCGCGATGCAGGAGACGCCGGCGCTGAAGCAGGCCTTCGACAAGGCGGGCGTCATCCTCGGCCTCAAGCTCACGGCCGGCGGGGCCGTCCGCTGGGACCGCGTCAACCCGCAGACCGGCGTCGCCTACGCCAGCACGCTGTCTCCCGCCGCGGCCGAGCGCGTGGCGCGCTTCCTTCTTAAGCTCGATCTCAACGAGCCCGAGGCCTCGCTCGCCAAGGCGCTCGAGGCGTATCTCTCTGCGCGGCTGAAGCCGGCCGATGAGGGCTTCAAGCAGTTCGTCGTCAAGGGCGAGGGCGGCAAGGCCCGGCTGACGGCCCTCGGCAGGAACGCGCTCATGGACGTGCTGACCGCGGAAGACGGCCAGCTCCTCGACAAGCCTTCGAAGAACGCCGCGTCGGCCCAGCCCGGCGGCCCGATGGAGCCGAAGCTGCCGCTCGACACGCGTAAGCTCGGCGCCGAGACCGGCAGCCTGTCCGCGGCCGGCCGCGCGGCGGCCAACGCCGGCTCGTTCGACGGCTCCGCTTCGCTCCACGTCGCGGCTTTCGACTGGGGCGCGCTGGCGCGCGAGACGTCGTCGCGCGCGGGCCTCAGGGACGTCGGCCCCTCGGTGCTCGACGGATACACGGTGGACCGCGAGGCCAACGTCGTGCGCGTCCTGATCGCGGCCAACCGCGCCGTCAAGGAAGACCGCTTCAAGGTGGAGAACGCACAGCAGGCCTCGCAGGTCATCCTCGAGGCGGGCCTCGACGAGAAGATGCTCGCCGCCCGCGGCGCGAAGGTCGTCCGCGCGGTGGATAACCTGGTCGCCGTCGACGTCCCCGTGCCGCAGGCCGCCAAGCTCGGCGCCGACCTCGGCAAGCGGGGCCTGCGCTCGGCCCCCGCCCGCCTGTTCCGCCGCATCTCGGTCGCCGCCTCGGAGAGCCCGGCCGCCGCGATGCTCGGAGGGCAGTTCTCCCCGATCCCCACCGCCGCCCTGGCCCAGGTCGCCGCCGAGCAAGCGGACGGTTTCGACCCCCAGAAGAAGCTGGGCGTCGACCAGATGTGGAAGGCCGGGATGGACGGCAAGGGAGCGGTCGTCGGCATCATCGACAGCGGCATGGACGAGACGCACCCCGATCTCAAGGACCGCGTCGTCGAGTACAAGGACTTCACCGACGAGGGCAACAAGGACGTGGTCGGCCACGGCACGCACGTGGCCGGCACGGTCGCCGGCTCCGGCGCGGCTTCCGACGGCAAGTACAAGGGCATGGCGCCGGGCGCCAAGCTCATCATCGCGAAGGTGTTCGGCACCAAGGGCGAGGCCTCCGAGGATATCATCCTCTCCGCGATGAAGTGGATGAGCAAGGAGAAGCCCGACGTCGTCAACATGAGCCTCGGCGGCCCCGGCGAGCCGAACGTGGACCCGCTCGGCTCGATGGCCAACCGGATGATGATCAAGGATAACATCCTCCTGGTCGCCGCGGCCGGCAATGAGGGCCCGTCGGCCGGCACCGTCGGCGCGCCCGGCAACGCGCGCTACGTGCTCACCGTGACCGGCGTCAACAAGGAAGGCGCCTTCTCGTTCTTCCCCTCGCGCGGCCCGGTCGAGGGGCCCGACGGCTACGCCAAGCCGGACATCGCGGCCATCGCGGGCGACATCAACGTCCAGCCGCCGACGAGCCTGTTCGCCCAGCTCACCCAGCAGAACGGGCAGGGCAACAGCGCCCTCGCGTCGGCGGGGGCCCTGGCCCAGGGCGGTGCCGGCCTGAAGAGCCTCGGCGGCCCGGCCGAGGGCAACTGCATCTACGGCCCCGGCGTCATCTCGACGCGCTCGAAGGACGACCCGGACAAGGGCTGCGCCGTGGTGGGCAACCCGAACTATCGCTATATGACCGGGACGTCGATGGCCACGCCGATGATCGCCGGCGTCGGCGCCGACGTGATCGGCTACTTGAAGTCTCAGGGCGTCACGGCGCGCTCGAGCGAGGTGAAGGCGGTGATGCAGGAGACCGCCTCCGACCTCGGCCAGCCTCGCGAGGTGGAGGGCGCCGGGCTCGTCAACGGCGGCTCGCTCGCCAAGGCGGTCGCCCAGCGCGCCGCGCAGGGCCTGCCCATCGGCAACATCGCCTACGCGCTGGCGCTGCGCCTGACTTCGAACGACCGCCAAGCCCTCGCCAAACAGAGCCGCTACAAGGAAACCGCCTTAGGCCTTCTGGACACGAGGACGGACCACCTCGTCAACACCGACGCGGAGTTCGACGGCGCGGTGAAGATCATCCGCAAGGTGGAGCCGGCGCCCGCTCCCCAGGCCCCGGTCTCCGCTCCGAAGTTCCCTTCGCTCCCCGTCCCCGGACCGGCGCCCGTCGGGCCGCCGCACCCCGGGTCGGGGTCGCCGCTTCCCGCGCCGATGCCGGTGCCGGTCGGCTGACCGCTGCGGCTGATTATTCCTGGAACTGGCGCAGGACTTCCTCGTAGGTGGCCGGCGTCTTGAGCCCCCGCTTCGCTTTTTCCTTCGAGTCGAAGAAGTCCGGCTTGTCCTTCACGAAGTTGTAGTCCTTGAGCGCCTCGGCGTGCTGGCCGACGAGGTCGAAGGCCTGCGCCTCGCGCAGGTGGCAGTAGGTGACGGTCGCCTTCCGGGGCTCGGGAGCCTTGTCGATGCAGCGGCTGAACGTCTCGATCGCCTTGCCGTAATCCTTCGCCCCGAGATAAGCCTCTCCAAGATACAAGTCGAACATGCTGATGTGGGGCTTCGTCCACGGGTTCTCGCGCACGCGGGGGGCGAGGTACTCGCCGAAGGCGATGGCCCCGGTCCAATCCTGGGCGGTGATGCGGGCGCCCACCTCGATGAGATCGAAGAAGAGGTTGTCGGGCTTCTCGCGGCGCAGCTCCTGGATGAGCTTCATCGCCTTCTCGGGCTGCTTCTCGTAGGCGGCGAGGACGCCGACGAGGAACAGCTTGGCCTCCGTGACGCTGTAATGGCCCTTCTCCATCGTCGCCTGGATGTAGCGCAGCCCGCGCTGCTTGTCCCCGCGGACGATCATGTTCGCGGCGAACTTCAAGACGGTCGGCAGGGTGTCCGAGTAATAGTCGTACATGCCCATGCCCAAGTAGGCGTCGTAGTAGTCGGGATCGAGCTCGACGGTCTTCTTGAGGTACTTGTAGCCCTTGAAGCCGTAGCGGGCGGCGCGGATCCACTTGCGCTTCAGCAGCGCCCACCGCCCTCTCATGCCGTAGATGCCTCCCAGATAGAAGTTCGCCTCGGGGTCGTCGTGGTTCTTCTTGTACATCTTCTGGGCGCGGCGGTCGGCCTCGTCCATGATCTGGTCGAACTTCGGCTCGAGCTCCGCGACCGTCCCCGGGACGTCGGCGTTCTGGGAGTACAACAGCCACTGCAGCGACGCGAGAAAGAACGGGCCGGCCGGATGCTCCGGCTCCATCTCGCTCACCTGGTTGAAAAGGGCGGTGGCGCTGTCGACGTTCAGGCCGTAAGCCTCGTCGAGGCCTTGCAGGAGGAGCTTGTCGGCCTCGGGCGAGATGGCGAAGGCCGGGGAGGCGAGAGCGAAGGCAAGGGCGGCAAGGGCCAGCGTCCGCGAGAAGTCATTCCGAGCGAAAGACATTTCGAGGGATTATATCAAATGGCCTCGTCAGGCCTTGCGGACGCAGGCGGAGGCGAGGCACGCCAGCGCGCGCGGCTCCTGCAAAAGGAAGAGCGACGGCTCGATGAGTTCCAGCTCCATCACCATCAGCCCGCCGTCCTCTCCGCGCGCCACGTCCACGCGCGCGTAGAGGAGGTCCGCGGCGTAGGGGGCGAGCGCGCGCCCGGCGAACTCCGCTTCGTCGGGCGCGACCGGCAGGCCGCTCGAAACGCTCTCGTGCCGGCCGCTGAAGCGCGGCTCCTTGCGCACGGCGTGGGTGAGCTCGCCGTCGATCCAGACGAGCGCGCGCTCGCCGTGGTCCTCCACCGACTTGACGTAGGGCTGCACCAGCATGTCCCGCTCCGCCGCGCGCTCGCGCAGGAAGCGCTCCGCCTCGGGGTCGGCCGCCTCGAAGCATCGCGTGGCGAAGGATCCCGCCCCGACCTGCGGCTTGATCACGACCTCCTTCCAGCCGCGGCCGTCGAGGAGCGCGGGCAGCGCGGCCGGCGAGCCTCTAGGCACGTAGACGGTCGGCACGACCCGGATGCCGCGCTCCTTCAGATCGCGCAGGTACGCCTTGTCCGAGTTCCATCGGACGATGTGAAGCGGATTGAGCAGCCGGGTCTTCGCCGCGACGCGCGCGGCCCAGTCGAGGAAGGGCGCGAGATGGTGGATGTAGTTCCACGTCGAGCGCACGACGCAGAGGTCGTAGGCGCCGAAATCCGCCCGCGGGTCATCCCAGGCAAGCTGATCGGCCTCGGCTCCGAGCGCGCGCACCGCCTCCAGCAGCGGCTGGGCATCCGGGTCGGGCTCGGGCGGGCGAAGACAGGTCGCGAACGCGATCTTCATCTATCTTCTCGCGAGGGCAAGATCACACTCACAACCTTTCGCCTTGAGGTTCTGAACTTGCTCGAGCAGCGTGTTGACACGCCTATCCTGCCGGGCCTCCCCGGTCGCGAGCCGTTTGTCTAGAGGAGTCCGATGTCGGTAGCCGCGGCGTGCCATCTCCTCGACAAGCCTGGTGTGCCGGTGGTAGAGCGCTCTCAGCCGCCCGCGCCATCGCATCGTCTCCGGATGGCGGGAGTAGCCCTTGCGCTTCTGCGTCAGGACCACCCAAAGGGCGTGGAGTTCCCGATGCTCGCCGAGAAGATGCTGCCGGCACAGCGCTCGCGGCGGCAGGTCCCAGATCCTCACTCGCTAGAGGTCGGTGTACTTCTTCGCGATGCCGCGCGATTTCGCGACCGGGTATTTCTTCGCGTTCTTCTTCATCTTCGCCCGGGAGGCTTCGAGCAGGTCGATGTCGAACCGGGACGCCAAGCGAAGGAGATAGACGAACACATCCGCCAGCTCATCAGCGAGAGCGGCGCGCTCCTTCTTGGAGAGTTTTGCGCTCTGCTCCGGCGTGAGCCACTGGAACAGCTCCATGATCTCCGCCGCCTCCACCGCCAGCGCCATCGCCAGGTTCTTTGGGGTGTGGAACTGGTCCCAGTCGCGCTCCCGCGCGAAATTCGCGACCAAGCCGGCGAGGTCTTCGTGTGCGGTCTTCTTTCCCATCGAAGATGGATACTATAACCCGCTCGGGTTAGCCGTCAATGGCGATCGCCGGGCGCCCGGTCGGCGCGCGACCAGCCCGCCGAGAGCTTCTCCGCCGTGCGATCGACGGCTTCCTGGGCGGCGTCCAGGGCGGCGTTGTTGACGACCGCGTCTTGCGACATGCTCAGGGTGAACGCCGGGTCGTCGACGTAGCCGGCCACGCGCGGGCTCTTGCGCCGGTTCCAGCGGCTGACGACGACGCCCCAGTGGCACAGCAGGACGATCGGCTCGTCGCGATGCGCCGGTTGGACGAAGATCCTCCGGCCGTGTTCCGCCGCTCGCAAGCCGTCGACTGGCGCGAAGCGCTCGAGCGGCTCCCCGTCCAGCCGGATCTCGCAGGGGCAGAACATGCAGGCCGTCGCGACGCGCACCCGCCAGTCTCCCGGCAACGGCCGCGACAGCGCGACTGAGATGACGGTATCTTTTTCTTCCTCTTCGCCGAGCGGGGTTACGCGCGTCCCCTCGCGCGTGATGGCCAGGGCGCGGCGCTCGGCGCCTCGTCCGGAGCACAAGAGGATCTCCGGCTGGGTGCGGAAGGCGGCCAGCATCCCGACGGCGGCTTGCCGGACGGCGGGGCTGGGAGCCTGCTCGAACATGCAGACCGACGGGTCGGCCGCGGCGGGGTCGAGCGGCGTCCCGTCGAAGCGCATCTCGAACGTCTCGCTCATCGCCCCCGGCGCGTGCAGGTCGATGAACGTCGCTCCCGAAGCGACCGCGGCGCGCACCAGAGGCAGGACGAACATGTCGGGATCCGCCGTCTGGAAATCGCGGAGCTTCTCGAAGGCCTTGCGCGGGTCGAGCCTGAAGCCGCCCGACTCGACCAGCTCCGGCCGCTTGCGCAAGCTCATGGCTTTACTTTCCGAAGTGGACGACCAGGGTGTAGTTCAGGCTCGAGTCGTTCGGCTTGATCCCGGGGAAGGGGCGCGAATCGTACTCGTCGGTCCATGTTACCCGGAACGACAGGAGTTCTTCGGTCACCTTCAGCTGGAGGTATATCTCGGTGTAGAGCCTGTAGTTGTGGAAGTCGGTCAACGACGGCAGGTACCAGAAGTCGGTGTTCAGCTAGGCATGCTCCGACACCGGCACGCCGAAGTTCAGCCTTCCCGTCGCGCGGGTGGTGTGGCGCTGGCCGCCTCCGAAGAACGCCTCATATTCCGGAGTCACCGCGGCACTCACTAGGACCGGGTTCAGGAAGGGCACGAAGCTGTGGTAGCACAGACCGGCTCCGTTGGTCGTGCGATAGCGGATGCGGGTGAAGCGGTTCTGGCCCTGGGTGCTGGCCGCGTAGGCGTTCCAGCGCGGCGCGAGGGAGTAGGCGTACAGCACCGAGCCGCGGCTCTTGTCCATGACCTTCACGTCGTTGAACTTGCTGTAGTCTTCCGCTCCCTCGAGCATGAACTGGTGGCGCGAAGCGAACTTCTGGATGTACTCGAGTCCGCCGAAGTACCCGGTCTGCCGGACGTTGCCCGACAGGTAGGAGCCGCCTCCCCGCAGGTCGAGGCCGAGCTTGGTCACCGGGGCCCACCGTTCCGGCGGCTTGGTCCGGATGTCCTCGCCGCGAGAGAACTGGGCCCAGGCGCCCCGGGGGCAGGCGAGGAGCAGCGCCGCGACAATCAGCTGTTTCATAGGTCGTGATTCTGGCACATCTCGGCCCCGATGGAAAAGACCAAGCCGGTGCGGGACTGTCCGAATAACGGAGCAGTCGAGAAACCGTTTTTCGGGTTCAAAATGCTAGATTCCGCTCCATGGGTGAGTCCGGGGTGATGGTCTCTTTCATGCTGTCGCTGCTGTTCTTCTCGCCGTCGATATCCCTTGCGGACTCGGCGCGCGAGCAGCTGTCGCAGGCGGCGCCTCAGGAGACGAAGACGGAGGTGCCGGCGGTGCCGCAGGAGCGGCGCGTCCCCGAGTTGCCCGCGGACCTCTCCCCGGCGGCGAAGAAGCTGCTGGGAACGGCGGAAGGCATCGGGCTCTCCCACTCGGGAAACCCTTTCGACATCCCCGATTTCTCCATCGGCCAGATCGCGGGCATCCTCAAGCAGGCGGGCGGCACGCATTACCGGCCGCATTGCCCGATCAACGAGGCCGTGCCGGAGCTCTCCGCCGAGACCTTGAAGCGGCTGAAGGTCGCCGCGACGGACCCCGCGACCATGGAAGCGATGACGGCCGACCTCGCGGCCAACGGGCGCTGGGACCGCATGGACGGGCTGGTGAACACGTTCGTGGGCCAGGGCATCAAGCTCATCCTCGTCGTGGGAGCCGGCTACCGGAAGGAAGCCCCGCTCTTCGTCATGCCCGACGGGACCAAGGACCACGTGGGTCCGGACCGCATCGGGCGCGACGTCTACATCGCGATGGCGAAGTGGATCGCCGGCGCGGCCGTCAGGCGTTACGGCGACCGCGTGTCGCTCTGGCAGGTCGAGAACGAGATCAACATCGCGTGGATGGTCTCCCACATCGGCTGGCGCGTGCCCGACAAGGCTTGGGGCGACCGGAAATTCCTCGACCAGCTCATCACGGCGCTGGCGCAGACCGTGCACCAGGAAGGCAAGCGGGCCGGGCGGCCGGCCCTGACCACCCACAATTTCGCGACGGACGGCACGACGTATAAGGACGAAGTGAAAGCGCACGAGGTGCCCATCACCGTCAGCGAAGATATTGCCGCGTTCGCCGCCCATGACCTCGACATCGTGGGCGTGGACCTGTACGCGAACTACTTCAGCGGGTGGCCCCTGCAGGACAAGAAGGAGGGAGGGGTCGTCGCGGACGCGGTTGCCGCGGCGGGCGGGCGGCCGGTTTGGGTGCTGGAGGCGGGGTTTCCGCGCGCGCCGGGTCTGAGGGGCTTCACCGAGGCCCGGCAGGCGGAGTATTTCCGCGGGCTCTTCGACCACTGCTACGCCTCCGGGGCGAAGGTCGTGCTGGCTTTCGGCTGGTTCTGGAATCCGCACGGCTGGTACACCGACGACCCCAAGCCCAAGCCGTGGTGGAGCCCGCAGGCGTGCGAGCAGTACTGGAGCCCGATCACGGTGAAGCATCGGCCGGACGGCTCGACCGATGTCCACTACGGCCCTGCGATGGACGAGTTGAAGTCCGCCGCCGACAAGTGGGTCAAGTAGCGAATCAAGTTGTCGTCAAGACCGGCTTACGGAGATGGAAATATGCTGAAAATAGCGGCAGTTTCTGCTTTCCGAAGACATTTCTTTCCAGTCGGCACCAATCCGCCTAAACTTCTCAGTATGAAGGGTACACTGGCTTGTACGGCTGTGGCGATGGCGCTGGCGGCGGGCGGAGCTTGGGCGGACGGCTCCGCTTCTCGCAAACTCGTTTGGAACTATCCCTGCTCCTTCACGTATACCGACAAGAAGCCTGTCGAGCAGGCCCCTAAGCCGCTGGAGTGCGATTTCATCCATGTCCGTCTCGCGAACGCGGCGGATCAGTTCAACGCCCTTCCCACCGTCGCCGCCCAGAAGACCTTCCTCGCGAACGAAATGGAGACGGCTCATGCCGCCGCCGTGATGCTCGCGGCCGAGCGGGAGAAGCTGCTCGAGATCACCGATCCCTCTAAGATCCCGGCGAACCTCAAGCCCGAGGCCCATCTTCAGGCGCTGATGCAGGCGCAGCAGAATCTCCAGATGTCCCTCGCCCTCTGCAAGCCTTTCCTCTGGCCGCAGAGGCAGGAGGACTCTTACGTTTCGCCGGCGCCGACGACTTGGAAGGAGACCTGGAAGCCGTGCATGGGCCCCGTCTGGGATCGGGCGAAGGAGCTGAGGGCGGCGACGGAGAAGCAGCAGCTCGCGGTCGTCAGGCACGTGGGGTCGGAGGTCAAGCAAGGCATCAAGAAGCTGGCCGACAATGCCGTTGACGCTGATAAGATCTTCGACGGCGGCACGCGGGGCAAAGACGACGGCCAGGTGGTGGACAACGGCGCAGCCTCGCGCGGAAGCTCTCCGGCTGCGCGGGAGAAGCAGAACGGCGCGAAGGACGGCGGCGCGACGAAGAAGATATCTCCGCCCGCCCCCCCGGTGCCGGCGGTCCAGATCCCGAAGACCAAGGCCGATCAGCTTCAGAGGAACTATTTCTCGCGCGGCTTCACCGAAGGCATGAAGCGGCTCTATGACGACGCGATGATCTCGGTCTGGCACGCGACGGGCCAGACCCACACCGTGGGCGAGCCCGAGGCGAAGGCCGACCTGGCTTTCCAGCAGATGGGGCCGAGCTGCGCGGTCGCCTCCCAAGAGCAGGCGCTGCAGGCTCGCGGCATCAAGGTCACCATGCCCGGCTTGGCGAAGGAAGGCATCCGCAGGGGCATCTACTCCGAGATCCGCGACGCCAAGGGCAACCTCAGCGGCGGCACCGCGACCGGGAATATGGACAAGCTTTTGGACAGCCAAAGGTCACCACCCGCGACATGGTGAAAGCCCTCAACGACGATCTCAAGCGGACCGGCGACGCGATCGTGGCCGTCAACGTGAAGAAGTTTTGGAACATCGGCCAGAGCGGTGGGCATGCGGTGTATGTGACCGGCGCCGAAGCGGACAGCAAGGGCAAGATCGTCGGCTACTACGTCAACGACACCGGCACCGGCGAAGCCGAGCGGTTCGTTCCGAGGGATCAGTTCATGAAGTCCTGGAAGGCGACCGGAGACTCGCTGGTCTCGATCGCGGAGTGACCCCTTAGCCGGGAAGGCGGAGCGCGGTCAGGATGAACTGCACGCCGACCGCCGCCAGCAGTAGACCCATCAGCCGCGTCCCCACGTTCATGAAGGTGGGCGAGATGCGCCTGGCTCCGGAGGCGACGATGTGCAGGATGATGTACGTCGCCAGCCCCACCACCGCGATGCAGAGGTAGAAAATCACGTAGTGTACCCAGCTGCCCGCGCGTCCGGCCAGCACGATGGCGGTCGAGATGGCGCCGGGCCCCGAGAGCATCGGGACGGCCAGCGGCGTGATGGCGATGTCCTCTTTCGAGATGCCCTCCTGGGTCTCCTCCTCCGTCTCGTTGAGCGGGCTCCGCTTGGCTCGGAGCATGTCCAGCGAGTTCAGAAGCAGCACGAGCCCGCCCGCCACCTGGAAGGCCGCCAGCGTGATGCCGAGCACCTTGAAGATGGCCGGGCCGAGCACGGAGAAGACGGCCAGCACCAGCGCGCTCACGACGCAGGCCGTGCGCGCCATGCGGCGGCGGCTCTGCACGGTGTCGCGCTCCGTCATCGCCAAGAACGCCGGGATGGCGGCGAACGGGTCGACGATGGCGAAGAGGGAGCCGAAGGTCAGGACGGCGTATTCAATCATAGTGCGCCTGGATGATGTCCCAGGCTTCCTCAGCGGTCTCGACGTAGCGGAACAGCTTCAAGTCCTCGGGGTTGATGACCCCCATGCGCGATAGGTACCGGAAATTCAGCACGCGGTTCCAGAAGGGCCGGTGGAACAGCAGTATCGGGATACGGCTCTTCTTGCCGGTCTGAACGAGCGTCAGCAGCTCGAACATTTCGTCCAGCGTGCCGAACCCTCCCGGAAACAACACCAGCGCCTTGGCACGCATCATCATGTGCATCTTGCGCAGCGCGAAGTAGTGGAACTGCAAGCAGAGCTCGGGCGTGATGTAGGGGTTCGGGTCCTGCTCGTGCGGCAGGGTGATGTTCATGCCGATGCTCTTGGCCCCTGCCTCGTAGGCGCCGCGGTTGGCGGCCTCCATGATGCCCGGCCCGCCGCCGGTGTTGATGACGTACTCGCGCCGGACGTCGTTTTGCGAGGCGCGCGACACGATGGCCGAGAAGCGTCGCGCCTCCTCGTAGTAGCGGGAGAGATCGGCGGCCGTGCGGGCCCGCGCCAGGGCGGCCCTCGTCTCGGCGTTCTTTCGCTTCTTGTGGGCCGCCTCGGCGGTCCGCAGGAGCTTTTGGGCGATGGCGGGCGCCGTCACGCGGGCGCTGCCGAAGATGACGATCGTCGAGTGGATGTTGTGCTCCAAGAGCGTCATCTCAGGCTTGAGCAGCTCGAGCTGGAACCGGATCGGCCGCAGCTCCTCGCGCGCGAGGAAGTTCAGGTCCTGGTAGGCCCGCAGGTACGTGGGCGAGCTCCGGATGGCGCTCAGGAGCTTGCGGCGCTTGGCCGGGGTGAGTTCGGGGCTGATGGGTGGCGCGTCATATTTCTTCATAATCCGGTTTCCTCGTCCATGGCGGGCACGCGCGTCGCCCAGCCTTTCTCTCGTTGGATGCGGTCGGCCAGCGCCAAAGCCTGTGACTCCTCGCCGTGCGTCACGAACACCTCGCGCGGCGGCTTCGGCAGGCCCGAGACCCAGCGCATCAGCTCGTCGGAGTCGCCATGCCCGGAGAACCCCGCCATGTCCACGACCTCGCCCTGGATCGCGATCTCCTCGCCGAATACCTTCACGCTGCGCTTGCCTTCGAGGAGGTCGCGCCCCCGCGTCCCCTCGGCCTGATAGCCGGAGAGGGCGAGCACGGACCCGGGCTTGGTCATGAAGTTCTTTAGATGGTAGAGGACGCGCCCGCCGGACAGCATGCCCGAGGAGGCGATGACGATGGCCGGACCCTTGAGGTCGGCGAGGCGCCTGGAATCCTCGGCGGTCTTGTGCAGCTGCACGTTGCGGCTGATGATGGCGCCGCCGCCCTCGACGGCGTCCATCACGGCCTGATGATTCTTGAGGTACTTCAGATAGACGGCGGTGGTGTCGAAGGCCATCGGGCTGTCCACGTGCACGGGAAGCTCGGGGATGCGCCGGGCGTTTTCGAGCTCGCGCAGCAGGAACAGCAGCTGCTGGGACCGCCCTACGGCGAACGCGGGGATGAGGAGGATGCCGCCGGACTTCACGACCTTCTCGACGACCGCCTCCAGCTGGTCGATCGGCTTCTCGGCTCCGTGCTTGCGGTTGCCGTAGGTGGATTCGACGAGCAGGTAATCGCAGGCCGGAGGGCTCGTCGGGTCGGGCGTCAGCGGCGCGTCGTAGCGCCCCACGTCGCCCGAGAAGACGACGACCGTGCTCTTCCCGTTGGCCTGGGCTGTCACCTCGACCATGGCCGAGCCAAGGATGTGGCCGACGTCCAAGAAGCGCAGGGAAAACCGCTGTCCGGCGTTGAAGCGCGCGCCGTACTCGATGGGCTGGACGAGCTTGAGGGTGCGCTCGACATCCTCCTCGGTGAACAGCGGCAGGGCCGGCTCGTGCTTGCTGATGCCGAGCTTGTTGTAATGGCGAGCGTCTTCCTCCTGCAGCTTCGCGGCGTCTTTGAGCACGATCGGCAGCAGGTCCGCCGTCGGCGGCGTACAGAGGATCCTGCCTTCGAAGCCGGCGTTGACCAGCCGGGGGATGTAGCCGCAGTGGTCGATGTGCGTGTGGGTCAGCGCCATGAACGGGATGGCGCGCGCGTCGAAGCGCGGCGGCGTCCAGTTGCGCAGCCGCAGCTCCTTGAGGCCTTGGAACATGCCGCAGTCGATGAGCAGGTTCTCCGGACCGGCGTGCAGCAGGTACTTGGAACCGGTGACGGTGCGCGCGGCGCCGTGGAAGCCGAGGGTCAGCGTTTCAGTAGGCATAGGCTCAAGCTGGGGACGTAGGTCACGAGGGCGAGCGCCGCGAGCATCATCAGCCAGAAGGGCAGGGTCGCGGCGTAAAGCGTGTGGAGCGGCGTGTCGAAGCGCGAGCGCGAAAGGAACAGGTTCAGGCCGAGCGGAGGCGTCATGTAGCCGATCTCGAGGTTGAGCAGGAACAGCACTCCGAGATGGATCGGGTCGATGCCGTACTGCGCCGCGACCGGCACGATGATGGGCACGACGATGATGATGGCGGAGAAGATCTCCACCATGTTCACGACGAGCAGGAAGGCGTTGAGCGCGAGCAGGAAGACGATCTTCGAGCCGATGTAGGCGTGCAGCCAGCCGAAGAGCTTGGTCGGGATCTCCGCGTCGATGAGATAGTTGGTGAGGCCGAGCGCCGTGCCCAAGACGATGAGGATGGCGCCGACGAGCGTCATGCTGCGGGCGACGGTCCCGGGCAGGTCCCGCAAGGCCAGGTCCCGGTAGACGAGCGTCTCGACGACGAGGACGTAGAAGGCCATGATGGCCGCGGCCTCGGTGGCCGTGAACCAGCCGGCGTAGATGCCGCCGATGATGAGGAAGGGCAACGGGATCTCCCAGGCGGCCGCCCGCGCGGCCGTGCCGACGCGGCGCCAGGAAAAGCGCGAGCGCGGGACGCCCGAACGCTTGCCGATCCAGAGCGCGTAAGCGCCGAGGATGACGAGCAGCATCAACCCGGGCAGGAGCGCCGCCCGGAAGAGCTGGTCGATGGAGACCTTGGCGACGAGCCCGTAGAGGATGATGGGCAGGCTCGGCGGGAACAAGAGCCCGAGGCTCCCGGTCGTCGTCAGGAGCCCGAGCGTGAAGTTCTTCGGGTAGCCCTGCTTGATGAGCATCGGATGCAGGAGCCCGCCGAGCGCGATGATGGTGACGCCCGAGGCCCCGGTGAAGGCGGTGAAGAGGGCGCAGGTGAGCAGGCCGACGAGGGCGAGCCCGCCGGGGACCCACCCGACGCAAGCCTCGGCCAGCTCGACCATGCGCTCCGGGGCCTTGGACTCGGCCAGTAGGAAGCCGGCGAAGGTGAACAGCGGGATGGCGATGAGGGCCGGAAGCGAGGCAAGGCGGAAGAACTCGATCATCACGGCCGAACTCGGGGTGCCGGTGCCGTGAAAGAGCCACAGGGCG
>JAPLKK010000159.1 GCA_026388115.1 Elusimicrobiota bacterium
ACGACGACCTTGAACTCCGTCGTCAGATTTTCTTCCTACCGGATTTCCCGCCGATGCTCGATGGCGTCTCCATGCTGGCGAATCTGGGGGTGCTCTTGAAGGTCTACGCCGCGGACGGCCCGGGTGCGCCCGAGCGTTTGGTCGACTGGCTCCAGAAGCTTGATTTGCTGGAGTTGGCCGAGAAGCCCATCGACACCCTCTCTCGCGGGCAGATCTACAAATCCGCGCTCGCGGCTCTGTTAACCATTGACCCCGAACTCTGGCTCCTCGACGAACCGCTCGCGTCCGGGATGGATCCCCGGGGCCTGTCGGTGCTCCGGAGCGAGGTCCGAGCGGCCGCCGCGGCGCGCCTGCCCGGCCTGGGGCCCGAGGAGCTGCGGGACTTCGTCGTCGCCGGCTGGGCCGCCGACTGGCTCCACCGCGGGGGCTTCCCCGAGGCGCGTTTCTTCGCGGGAGCGGGAAAGACGGCCGGCGCGGCCGAGCTCGAGGAGGAGCGCTCGCGCCTGGGCGTCGTGCGATGGTCGCGCGCGGCCGGGGCCGCGCCGGTCTGGTGTCCGGGCGTGCGCGAGATCGGCTGGGTCACCCACCGCTTCGGCGGGGCGACCCGCGAGACGTAGCCGGCTGCCGGGGCCTTGCGATGATCGACACGAGCGGAACCGAATCGCGGAGACTGGCCATCCTGGCGGTTTTCCTCGCCGGCGCGGCATTCATGCTCTTTTGGAATCTGGGCCGCTATGCCCTCTGGGATGACGAGACGATGACGGCTCTCGCGGCCGAGGGGGTCATCGAGACCGGCGATACGTCCGCCATGCACGGCCGCAATATCGCGGCCTATCGTGAGGGCCTGCTCCTGAAAGGGTTGCATGATCGTTCAACGCCGCCGCTTGCCTCGTATCTGGCCGCCGTCTCGTTGAGAGTCTTTGGACCCTCTGCCTGGGCCGCAAGGATCCCCTTCGCGGCGCTGGGGTTCTCGCTGATGCTTTTCGCCGCCGCGGTGATTTGGAGGAGCGATCCCTCGCTTCTTTCCACGTTCCTGTGGAGCGCGGCCATTCTTGGCAACACCTCCCTGATGCTGTTTTTGCGGCAGTGCAGATACTATTCCCCGGTCATCCTGTTGAGTGTCCTTATCGGCTTCCTCTATTTGAAATGGGAAAAGGGTTTTTCCCAGCTGGCGGCTCTCTCCATCCTTTCCTTCCTGCTCTTCGCGGCCAACTCCATGAACTGGTTGGCCCTGTCAGCCTGTCTCCTTGTCGATTATCTTTTCTGGAAAAGGAAGACCGAGCCCATCGGGGTGGGACAAGCCCTCGCGGTCATCGCGATCCAAGGACTCCTCTGCGGCCTCCTGGCTCTGATCTGGAATCCACTTTTCACTAGATTCGGTTCCTCTGTTCATGCGGGTTCCGGCTGGGATCGCTTCGAGCTCTTCTATTGGAATCTCCGGGACCTGAATGCGGCCGAGTTCATGGCGGGAGGTTTGGTTCTTCTGGCGATTCCGGTCGCCATCCTTCGCCGGGATTCATGGCTGATGAGGGGTCTGGCCGCGATCGTCGTATTCGTCGGCGTGGTTTCCTTGGTTTCACCACAGACCATCGCAAACACCCGTGTGGCTGATGTCCGATATTTGGCGCCCCTGATACCCGTCGGCATCGGGGTGGGGGTCCGCCTGCTGACTCTTCTTTTTTCAAACGCCGCCGGATGGGCGGTCGTCGTCGCCCTGGTCGCTTTTTGGACGAATATCCTCAACGGGACGATCATCAAGCAGGGGATGCGTTCCGTTCCGGCCGAATACCTCCACGAACTTTTGACTCCTAACCAGGAGCCGTACACGCCGGTGATCGCCTGGGTGAATTCCCATGTCAAGGAGGGTGAATCCATCTGGGTCCTTCCCGATCACATGACGTATCCCCTCATGTTCCATGCCCCGCAAGCCGTCTATGCGTGGCAACTGGCCCGGTCTCAGCGCTCGGATCCCGAATTCAAGGACCTCCCACCGATCCATTTCAAGGGAGTGCAATCGCCGGATTATCTCGTCGTCTTTGGTCCAGCCGTCGTGACGGTTCGCTCTTTGATCCGGAACTGGAAGGCGGCGGGAGTGAGCTACCAAGAGGTCGGGAGGATCAACGCATTTTGGAAGGATCTGTACCGGCCGGAGCTGTTTTGGAGGACGTTTACGCCGATCCTGAACTATGATCCCGAAACGCAGGCCATTTATATTTTCAAGAAATCATGAAAGACGCCCCGGCGTATCGGTGCTAAGGCAAGCAGGGACCTACCTGGAGAAGTCGAGCGTGCGCCGGACGGTCGCGCCGCTCTGGGTCACCGCTTCGTGGGCTGTCGCGCCCTCCACGGGTCTCTCCGCCGCGGGCAGGCCGCGCAGGAGCTGCGTCCACAAGAGCTCGTTGCCCGGCGGCACCAGCAGGATGCGCGCGTCTCCGTCGATGAGCTTCTGCGTCTCCAGGATATCGAAGAGGGCGTTGACGATCTCCGGATCGGCCGCGATATCCTGAAGCGCCTTGCCGACGACCAGCGGGCGCACCGCGGCCGCCTGGGCGAAGGCGATGGCGGCTTGCCGGTCGGCCGTGCTGGTGATGATGTTCACCTGGTTGGCGCCGTCCTGCTTGATGGCGGAGGTGACCTGGCGCAGGCGGTTGACGACCTTCGCCTCGATCTGCTGGATCATGCCGCGGTCGCGGAAATGCACCTTGCGGATGTAGGTCGAGCCCAGGCGGTAGCCCCACTCGTTCGACTTGGGGGAGACCTCGTCGCGCACCATCTGGCTCATGCGGTGGCGTGTCTCGAGCATCTCCTGCAGCGGCATGTTGCTCAGGCAGCGGACGGCGGCGTTGCTCACGTTGGCCGAGAGCGAGCCGCGCGGGTCGGCGTTCTTGAAGAGGTAGGAGACCGGCTCGGAGATGGCCATCTCGTACCAGATGCCCACGCCCATCGGGGCGCCCTCTTCGGTGTTGACGGGCTGGCTGCGCAGATAGACCTGGTCGAGCCGCCGGTCGAGGACCTGGCAGGAGCCGAACCAGTTGACGAGGAAACCTGCCGCGCCGAAATGCGTCCACAGGCAGTAGAAGCCCGGCTCGTCGAGCACGCCGAGTACCTTTCCGAACAGGACGTACACGCGGCAGGTCCCTTCCTCGACGATCACGTACGCGCCGAGCATGCGCAGCACGCCGCGCAGGATCGGCAGGCCGATGAGGAAGCCGACGAAGGTGCCCCAGAAAGCGTAGACGAAGTTCATTTCCGCACCTCCAGGACCGCCTGCGCCGCCTGGTTGTAGAGGGACAGCCGGACGTTGCGGAGATAAAGCGCCAAGGCCCCTGGACCTGAGCGCCTGAGGTCCGTGAGCTGCTTGGCCAGCGCCGTCAGCGGCTCGACCTCCGTCTGGGCCTTCAGCGTCTCGATCTCGACGGCGCGCTTGGACTGGACGATCTTCTGGTCCGCCGAGGCCTGCGCGAGGCTGATGTCGGAGGAGACCTGGTTGTGCGCCGTGTTGATCGCGGCGAGCGCCGACTCGACCTCTTCCGGCGGGTCGATGGCGGTGATGAGCGAGGCGTCGAGGACGAGCCCGTAGCGCGCGGCCGAGGACGAGCACTCCTTGTCCATGTGCTCGTTGAGGTCGCGCAGGTTCTTGCGCAGGTCGTTGATGGAGACCCCGCTGACGACGGAGAGCCCCTCGACCTCGGCGGCGGGCGGCGCCTCGAAATTGGCGATGCGCTCGCGCAGGACCGAGATGAAGTAGCCCATCACGTGCACGATGGGGTTCTTGACGCCGAAGATGTAGGCATAGAGGTTCTGCTCGCCGACGCGGTAGCGGATCTGGCCCTTGATGCCGGTGTTGAGCTCGTCTTTGGTCACGGCCTCGAGCTCGGTGCCGTTCTGGTTGGCCTCGGGGCTCTCGGGGTCGTAAGCCATGTTCACCGTCTGGGTCGCGACCGATACCTTGTAGATGCGCTCCCAGGGCCACTTGAAGTAAGGTCCGCCGGGCTGGATGACCTCGAGGACGGGGTAGTTGTACCGCTCGCGTTCGTCGGGCCTGAGCGTCTCGGCCAGCGCGGGGTCGTCGAGCGTCATGCGGTTGCCCAGCCGTTTCGCGCGGCCGAAGCTCGTCTTGACCGCGCGTTCGTTCTGGCCGACGGTGTACATGCCGGCCACGAGGTACGACACAAGGAACCAAGCCACGAAGCCCAGCAGGCAGCCGAGGGTGATGGTCATGGCCGCAGTTTAGGAATACACCCGAGGTTGGTCAAGGGTCCCGGATCCTTGACGCCGTCCTATCCGGCGAGCCTGTCGAGATAGCGGGCGAAGCGCCGCACCACCCACGGGTGGATGACGGCTTGCGTCAGCTTGTAAAGCGGCCACGGCAGCGTCGGGCGATAATCATGGATCGCCACGAGAAGACAGGTCCCTCCGAGGGCCTCGCGAAATTCCAGGCGCGCGCGCCGGGTGGCCCGCTGCTCGGGCCGGGCCAGGAGGCCGCCGGTGATGTAGAAGACCTGGCGGTCGGGAGCTTGGTTGCGGTCGTGGGCGAAGGCGTGCTGCAGCAGCGTCACGCGCGGGAACTTCAGCATGAGGCGGACGTTCTTTCCGTGGTCCCGCTCGGCGCGGATGAACGTCCTAAAAAGCAGCGGGAGCCAGGCGCTGTACTGTTCCGCGGCCCAACGGGCCGTCTTGCCCGGAGGGAGCGGGATGCGCTGGACGGAGCGCACGTTGTGCTGCGGCCCGCGGGCACGGCCCGCGAACGGCTCGGCTGGATGCTCCTCCGCGATCGCTTTGCGCAGAGCCGCCTCGTAGCTCATGCCCGGGATGCCCGCCTGCTCCTGAAGACGCTTGTCGCGCGCCACCATCGGCAGCCGCATGCTCTCCAGCAGCGGCGCCACGAGTTCCTGGGGCGCTCCGGTGACCAAGGAGACCCAGTGCCGGCACCAGAAAGTCCCGCGCATCGGGATCTCGACGAACCTGCGCTTGACCCCGCGGGCGGCGGCGGCGCCCTCGAGCATCTTGCGGTAGGACAGGACGTCCGGGCAGCCCACGTCGAAGCTTCGATTGCGCGCGTCGGGGTGCTCGAGGCAGAAGACGAGCAGGTCCAGCAGGTCCGGGAGAGAGATGGGCTGAGACGGGGTCTTCGCCCAAGGCGGGCAAGGGATCACCGGCAGGTGGCGCACGATGCGCAGGATCATCTCGAAAGAGGAGCCGCCCGCCGCCACGACGAGCCCGGAGCGCAGCGCCGTCACGGGGACCCGCCGCGAGCCGAGGGTGCGCTCGACCTCGAGGCGGCTCTTGAGGTGCGGCGAGAGGTCGGGCGCTTCGGGGGTCAGGCCCCCGAGGTAGATGATCTGTTTGACGCCGGCCCGCTCCGCGGCCCGCGCGAAGTTGTCGGCCATGATGAGGTCCATGTCCTGGAAGGAGCCTTGGGTCAGATGGGCCGATGGCAGCATCGAGTGGACGAGGTAGAAAGCGGTGTCGACTCCTTCGAGGGCCTTCTCGCATTGGAGCAGGGAAAAGAGGTCGCAGGAGCGCCATCCGATGCCCGGATACGGGGCGGGGGCCGCGCCGGCGCGCGTCAGGCCGATGACTCGGCTTCGCCCCCTGAGCCGCTCGGCCAGGGCGCGGCCGATGAAGCCGGTCGCGCCGGCGATCAATACCGTGCTCATTTGACGGGAGGCAAGATGTCCGCGATTCTAGCAATCTTGGCCGTTATTGATATGATATGCGCGCCTTGCCCACCACCGCCCGCGCGTCGATCGGCGCATCCGACTGGAAGAGGACCCTGGCGCCTTGGTACCTGGCGGAGTTCCTCCACTCCTACGGCGTCACCGTCTATTCGACTTGCGTCTATTTCTACGCCGCTGAGCGCTTCGGCGCGAGCCCGGTGCAATGTCTGTGGCTTTCAGCCGGCGGGGGCCTGATCTACGTCTTCATCTCGCTTCTGGCCGGCCATTTGTCGGAACTCTGGGGGGCGCGGCGGCTTCTCGTTAGGATGGGAGTCGGCTGCGCGTTTACCGCGCTCGCCGGTCTGGCGACTCTCTATCTGCCCGCCGCGCGGTCGCTTTGGTGGCTGTTCCTCGCGATGACGGCCTTCAACCTCACGGCCAATCAGCTCTGGCCGGCCTTCGAGTCGGCCGTCACGCGCAGCCCCGCCTCCGCGCCGCTGTCAAGGCGCGTCGCCGCCTACAACTTGACTTGGGCCTCCTCGAGCTTCGCCGGCTTCTTCTGCGCTCCCTACGTGAAAGCGGCGGGATGGACGCTGATCTTCGTCCTGCCTGCCGGCATCTGCCTGGCGGCGGCCGGGGTGGTGCATTTTCTTGCGATCAGGCAGGAAGAGATCGGCCCAGGTGCCGCCCAGACCGAGCCGGAGGCGTCTTCCGAAGCCGCCGCTGTCAAGCGCCGGGCCCGGACGCTGCTTCACATGGCGTGGATCGGCAACGCGATGTCGTATGTCGCCATCTTCGTGCTCATTCCGGTCCTGCCTACCATCGTCCGCATCGCCGGCGTCTCGACCGCGTTGGGGGCGGCGGTGCTCATCTCTGTCTGGACGCTGGCCAGGGCCGCCGGGTTCTTGCTGACCTGGCATTGGACCGGTTGGCATTATTCGGTGCGCTGGATGCTGGGCGCCTACCTGCTCATGGCGATCAGCTTCATCGTCGTGCTCTCGCTGCCTCAGGTCGTGGTGGTCCTGCTGGCGGCGCAGGCGCTTTTCGGCCTCGCGGTGGCGCTCTTGTACTCGTCGTCCTTGTACTACGCGATGCACGTCTCCTCCGGGGCGGGCGGCCACGCCGGGGTTCACGAGGCGCTGATCGGGTTGGGCGCCGCGGTCGGTCCTCTGGCCGGCGCCTTGGCGGGCGGCGGCTCGACGGCGGCTCCCGGCAGGATCCCTCCCGCCATCGTCCTGGCGGTGTTCGTGGTGCTTGCGGCCGGGTTCGCGGC
>JAPLKK010000190.1 GCA_026388115.1 Elusimicrobiota bacterium
CGACGTCGCGGACCCCGCGCTCGAGGCGTTCGTGAAGAAGCTCTCTTTCGAGGGCGCCGATCAGGAGCAGGCTCTCCTGCGCGCCCTGGCCGCGCGCGTGCTCCAAAGCCCGGCCTTGCGCGAGCTCGCCGCCCGCTTCGCCGCCGGCGAAGGCGCCGTGACCACTCGCTTCGCCGATTTCCCGGGCACCTACATCTACGACCACAAGGACGGCCGGCTCGCCTTCGCCGGAGCGCAGGCCGCGCATGTCCTGCGCGCCGCCGACGGCGCTCGCATCGAGCTCAACACGGCCTGCCTCAAGATCGACCCGGACTACGCCCTCGATGAATGCGGCGAGCACCTGGCCCACGAGGCGCTCGGCCACACGCTCGGCTGGCTCGACGCCGGCCCCGCGGGCGTGCGCGAGGCGTACCTCTACTACGACGACGAATACTGGTCCCGGCTGGTGAGCTGGACTTACGACGCGGAGCTCGATGGACGCGTCATCGACCCGGAGCCGTGGTGCGCGCTGGGCGACCCGCAGCCGTACATGCTCCGGCTCAAGAAAGTCTATCCGGCCTCGGCCGCGAGCCTGTCTCAAAGCGAGCTGCTCGACCCGGCCGCCGCCCTGCGCGCCCACCTGGCCGGCGCGGCCTGCGCCGAATGCCGCGGCTGGATCGCGCCGATCCTTGCCGAATTCGAAGGAGAGGGCGGGGCGGCGTTTGCGGGAAAGCTCCGCGCCGCGGCCGGCAGCCCTCTCTTTCCCGCGCTGGACGTCCGGGCCGAGGAACTGCGCCGGCGCCTGTTGGCGCGGCCGGAGCTGTTCTTCCAGCTCGACGGCTGCTCGGATTACCTTTAGGGCCTGAAGAGGGGGCCGGCGGGGCCTTCCTTCAGGACGCTGAAGGAGTTCACCATCCGCCAGAAATCGTCCTTGTACTTCTCGAAGCCGTCGCGCGTGGCCGGATAGATCAGGGCGTAGAAGCCGCCCCGCATGGGGACCACGACGTAGGCGTGCCGCTGGCGCAGCAAAGTCCCGCCCTTGGGATTCTGCACCACGCCCAGGGTCGCGCTCTTCGGCGGCTTGCGGTTGCGGTACACGACGTAGAAAGCCGCCTTGGCTCCGGCGGCCTTGATCACCGAGAAGTCAGGGATCCGCACCCCTTTCGACGCCGCCAGGGCCTGGACGAGGTCCGAGCCGGCCTTCGTGTAGGCGCAATCCTCGACGGAGTCGGGTTCGGCGGGGCACGCGGGCCCGTAGACGTCGTGCAGCATCTGGCTCTTGTAGTCTTCCGCCGAGGCGTACCGCTCGATCGTCCCGTCGGGCAGACGGTGGACGGCCTTATAGGCATACCAGCGGATGGTCAAGCTCGGCGTGCCGCGCAGGAATTCCGGGTCCATCGGGCCGGTGAAGGTGGCGCTCATGTAGTCGGAGCCCGCCTCGTCGATATAGACGGCCCAACCCCACGGAACGTCGCAGGTAAAATCGCCGCTGGGCGAAACGTACTTGACGTATTTGGGGGCGGTGCACGCCGCCAGCGCCGCGAAGGCGGCAAGGAGAACGCCGGCGCCGAGTCGACCTGTGTCAGACATCAACTTATTGAACCTATTTCTGACGCCCATTTCTTCGTGGAATAAATTCAATAAGTTGATGTCTGACACCGGCAGCTCGGCGAACCGGGATTATAACAGCCGCTCATAACTTGCGCAACATCTCTTCCGCCTCGGAATTCGTCGGGTCCAGCAGCACGGCGCGGCTGAGATTCCGCCGCGCGCGATTGGCGTCGCCGTGGGCCCGCCACACGCGCGCCGCGCCCGCGTACAGCCTCGACTCGAGCGAGCGGTCGCCGGCGCGGGCGGCGCCGACGCGCGCGCGGCGCAGGACCGACAAGGCCTCGCGCCAATCGCCGCGCAGATCCAGCAACCGCGCCTCAAGCGCGAAATGCTCCGGCTTCCATAAGCCGCGGCGGCGGGCCTCGGCGCGCGCCACGTCGGCCCCCACCCGGTCGCCCGAGCGCTCCAAGACGTAGGAGCGGATGAGGGCCGCCTCGGCGGAGGAAGGCGCCGCCAGCACGGCGCGCGCGGTCTCCTCGAGCGCCGCCTTGCGGCCGCGCTCGTCGGCCAAGGCGCGCTCCTCCACCGGCTCCGACCAGTCGCCGGGCCGCAGATGCCGGTAGAAGGGCGTGCGCGAGTTCGGGCCGCGCTTGCGCCGGTAGACCCGCGAGGCGTCGTCAAAATAGGCCAGCACCCAGTCCGGGTCTTCCGCGACGCCGCGGGAGCCTCCGGCGACGGTCTCGTTCCCGACGACGGCGTAGTCGAAGCGGTACAGCCCGGCGAGCGTCCCCCAGCGCTCCTTCCAGTGCCGCGCGTCGTCGAGGAGGCCGGCGTCGTGGACGCCCGCGCGCTCGTCGGCGAAGAGCAGCCGCTCGGGAGCGGCCCGCCACAGCAGGTAGGGCGCGACCTCCAGATCGTTGAACATCCGGCCCGACACCCCGTTCGCTTGAAGGAACTGGACGGCGCCCTCCGCCGTGTCGCGCGTCGAAAATCCGGACAGCCTCCCGCGCGGAAGAGTGACTTGGACCGCGTAGGAGAGCAGGAGCAGCGCCATGCCGACCGCGGCCAGGGCGACGCTGCGGACGCCGAGCTCGCGCGGCTCGATGAAGTGGTCCAGGCCGCGGGCGATCAGCGGGGCGGCCGCGAGCAGAAACAGCGGAGCGGCCGCCGGCTGAAGCAGCGACAGGGCGCCCAGCAGCATGACGCCGACCGCGAGGAAGAAATCCTCCTGCAGGCACACCCAGGCCGCCGCGACCGAGCCGAGGAGATACACGCCGTACACCCCGAAAAGGTCGGACCCGACCGACCATTGCGGGCGCTCGGCGAGCCAGGCGCCCCAGGCGCCCGCCGCGTGAGGGTTGGTGAAGATGGCGGCCGCGGCCGCCAGGACGAGCCCGGCCCAGCCCAGCTTCTCGGCGCCCGACGCGCCCAACGAGCGGCGGAAGGCCTGGACGGCGACGAGCGCCGCGCCGATCCACGCCCCGGCCGGATGGAGGTTGGCCCACAAGGCCGAGGCCGCCGCCACGCGCCACGCAAGCGCCGCGTTGAAGGAGCGCGCCGAGCCCAGCCAGCGCAGGAAAAGCGCCAAGAACAGGAAGTCGAAGGCCTGAGGCAGCTCCGTGAAGCCCGGCCACGCGCCGCAGCCGGCCACGGCGAGAGCGCCGGCCGAGACCATGAGGTCGCCCCCGCCCAGCGGCAGCAAAGCCGCGAAGGCGAAGGCCAGCGCGAGCGCCTTGAGGGCGACGACCCCGGCCGCTCCGCCGTACTCGAACACGCGATACAGGAGCGCGTCGGCCAGCCAGTCCGGCGCGCGCCAGCGCGCGCCGGCCGAGACGTAGGAGAACGGGTCGACGGACGGCAGCCTCCCGTTCTGCGCGATCCAGGCGCCGGTCTTGAGGTGGAGCCAGGTCGCGCGCGCGTGCACCGACCAGACGCCGAGCGCCAGGACGAACGCCCAGAGCAAGACCTGCAGGGCCAGCTCGGCATGCCGGCGAGCGATGGGTCGGGTCATGGCAGGTATCGGACGAATCTCTCTTTCTTATACACGATTGTGCCGTCCGCGTCCTCCACTTTGCAGCCGGGCGGAGCGTGGCGGTTCTCCACGGGATAATACTCGTCTCGGAGGTCGGCGTCCGCTATGAGCCGGCCGGTCTTGCGATCGAAGCGGAAGACGTCCGGCCGCTCGCAGTTCGGGTTGCCCAGGCTCGCGTCGCCCTCGCCGCATAACTCGCCCCAGGAGCAGTACACCTCGGCGACGAGGACCCACCCCTCCGGCCGGCGGAGCCACTGGCCGTAGGTGCCCGGCTCGTTGAAGAGCACGGAGGCGCGTCCCTGCGCGTCGGGCTCGATCACGCGCAAGCCGCAGGCGTACGGCTGGCAGTCGTCGATGAGCAGGATCTCCTCGCGCCGGTTCTCGTTGAAATCCGAGAAGCAGGCGATCGGCCCGTCGCCGCAAAGCCAGCCCTTGCACGGCAGGCAGGCGCGGGCCTCGCCGGCAGGCGCCGGCCGCTTGTCGGACCAGACGCCCCCCGCCTCGAGCTTGATCCAGCGCCCGTTCGGATCCACGCCGCCCTTGGCGTCCTTCGCATAGACGCCGACCCAATCATAGGTCGCCCCTTCGCCCAGGACGGCGGCCGCGGTCTCCCTCGTCACGCGCCCCTCGTGCTGGCTCAGCGCCAAGAGCCCCCACGCGCGCCGCGGCATCTCGAGGCCGAAGACGAGCAGCGAGCCCTTGCCTTCCGGAGCCTCGCGCTCGACGACGCCCACGGGCATCACCGCGGTCGAGAACTCGATGCGATAGCGCTTGCGCAGGTCGTCGCGGATCTCGAGCTCGCCCGTGTAGCTCCAGACCCCGCCGGGCTCCGTCGCGGTGACCGGAAGGACCTCGGCCGCCGTCTCGAGCCGCTCGCAGGCGACGTCGATGCGGAAGCTGTGGTGGACGTCGACCGCGATGTACTCGAAGACTCCCTCGCAAGCCGAAGCGCGAGCGCCGGCGAGCGCCAACAGCAGGACGAGGAGGGGCACGCCCGGATTCTACAATCTATTGACGGCGATTTTCGGAAGGCTCACCGTTTTCGAGCCGCGCGAGCGAGAGCCATGAAGGAAGGCCGGCGAACCATTGACGGCTGGGCGAAGCCCCTATATACTCGTCTGCGATGTCCGGGGCGCGAGGGGGGTCGGGAGCCAGGGCGCTGCTCTGCTGCGGCCTGCTGTTCGCCGCCAGCGCCGCCGGCGCCGAGAACGCCGGCTCTCCGTTCCTGGCGGTCAACAACAGCTTCTGCCTGGCGTTCGACAGGAGCAGCCTGCGTTACATAGAGCCGGGCGACCTCAACGGCGGCAACTACTTCGACCACGAAGACGGGTACACCACGGGGGTACGGGCCAGCGTTTCGCTGATGGGGCACCTCGACGTCGACAACGTGTATTTCCGCCTCGATTACCTGGGATCCGAGGGGAAGGTCGCGTATACGGGCTATTACCTGGGGGGCCCTCCTTGGACGCCCGCGAACTTGACGTCGCGCGCGACCACCCAGGAGATCAACGTCCGCCTGGGCAAAGGCTTTCCCCTCGGGAAACGCTGGATGCTGACGCCGTTCGCCGCCGGCGGCCGGCGCTATTGGATGCGCGAATTGGGCGTCGGCACGCCCGGCGATTACGTGGAGTCCTACAGCTTCTACTACTATTCGCTCGGCGCGATGGCGCAGTTCTCTCCGTTCGGCGGGCTGACCCTGACGGCCGACGGGGCTTTAGGCAAGACCGACGCGGCCTGGATCAATGTCAGCGATCCGTATCCGATGCTCCGTCATGAAGGGCTGGGAAGCCGCCTCATCCAACGCTACTCCGCCGAGGCCGATTACAGGGTCCACGGGCGCGTGCATGTCTTCGCCGGCGCCGACTACGAATACTTCACCTTCGGGCAAACCGCCGTCTCGCCGACCGGGTATTTCGAGCCGTTCAGCAAGACCAGGGTCTTCAACTACAACGCCGGCGTCAGGATATCCTTCGACGACTGGCATCCGTTCTAGTCTTTAGCCGCTCAGTCCCTAGCCGCGCCGCCGGCCGCGTGCCGCCCGAGCTTCTCGACGCGCAGGAGCACCGCGGGACCGATTCCGAAGGAATCGGGGTGGACCGTGCGCAGCGCGAAGAGGTCGAGCCGCTCTCCGGGCGCCAGCGCGGCCAGAAAACTCTCGTCGCTCTTGGGAACGACCACCTCCATCGACCGCGACCGCGAGTCGGCCGGATCGGAGACCGCCACGCGCAGCCAGCCGGATTGATACTCGTCGGGCAGGTCGAGGATCCTATCCTCGATCGCCGAGAAGGCGGCGACGAGCTGGATCCGCGTCCCGGCGCGCCCGGCCGGATCGAAGGCGGCGAGGAAGGAAGCCGGCGCATAGGCCGACATCCACCCCGCCCGCCCCTCCGGCTGCGCCTTGGACGACGCGCATGCGGCCAGGCCGGCCGAGGCGGCGACGACAAGAACCCGCAACCGGCTCACGCGGCTCATCATAAACAACCTCCCCTCCGGAGTCAAACGCCCCCCCACCGCCCGCGGACCGCCGCGCTCAAGCGCGCCGCGCGCAGGCGGTCCGCGGCCGCGGCCGCCCGCAGGCGGCGGCCGGCGGCCCCGACCCGGGGCCCGGCG
>JAPLKK010000100.1 GCA_026388115.1 Elusimicrobiota bacterium
CAGATCCTCGATCAGTTCCCCAAGGAGGAGTGGGCCAAGGTCCAGCTCTTGAGGCTTTGGAGCGCGCTGGAGCGGGATCACTCCTGGATCTTCTTCCGGCCCCGCTGGTACCAGCTGGCCGTCTCCGGCCACCGGGAGTTCTCGCTCAGGAACTGGGCGGCGGCCGCCGCCGACTGGCGCGAGGCGCTCCGCTCCGCCGGGGCGGGGGGCGGACTGCCGGTCGGGACGCTCGAGCGGCGCATCCGCGAGGCCGAGAGGCTCGCTGCGCTCGCGGCTCAGCCGAAGCCGGCGTTCGTGCAGGCCGCGCAACCGAAGCTGGCGCTCCCCCCGGCCGCGCAACCGGTGCCGACGCTCCCCCCGGCCGCCGAACCGATGCCCGCGCTTCCCGTGGCCGCGCAATCGAAGCTGGCGCTCCCCCGGGCCGCGCAACCGAAGCCGGCGCTCCCCCTGGCCGCGCGACTGATGCTGGCGCTCCCGGCCGCGCCCGCGGCGAATCCGGCTCCAGCGGCCGCGCCGGTGCTCGCGGCGAAAGAGACGCCTCCAGCGGCGCCCGAGCCGCGGGCCGCCGCGTCCAGGGCCTGGGCCGCCGCCGCGAAGCCGGCGCCTCCGCCTCCCGACCCGAAGGTGATCGAGAAGCTCTACGTCCACGGCTTGGTGCAGTACGGGCTGGGGCAGGTCGAGGCCGCGGCCGCGACCTGGGAGGAGGTGCTGCGCCGCGATCCCAATCACGCAGCCGCCCGCCGCGCCCATGAGCGTGCGCTCCACGAGCTGGAAGGAGGCAAGCCGTGAGCGGCGTCCTCTTGCTGCTCTTGGCGCTGGCCCGGCCCGGCGGGGCTGAGGTCAGCTCGGGCGGCGCCTACACGCTCGAGCAGTCGGCCCTGGCGTCAGGCGGGGCGGCCGTCTCGGGCGGCGAGTTCGCGCTGGCGAGCGCCGCCGGAGACGCGTCCGCTTCGGCGCCGGGCGCGCGCACCCGGCGCAGCGGCGCAGGCGGAGAGGACCTGCGCTCGGGCCTGTTCAACCCGCCCCCCATGTCCATGTCGAGCGCGACGGTGGGCGTCGTCGGGACGCCGGACGGCGCGCTCCTGGCGGTCGTCCCGCCGGGGGCCAACGGCGAGAAGTCCTTCGATCTCGTCTTGCGGCGCGACCCCGTGACGCGCCCGGTGATGGCGAACCCCGACCTCATCGACGACGCCACGCGCAAGTTCAACGCGAACTCCAACGGGGTCGCCCCCATCGACCGCAAAAACATCTGGGAGCTGAACGTGATGAACGAGGAGGGCTTCGTCCCCGCGGTCTTCGCCAAGCCCGTCCAGCTCGCCTTCGCCTACTCCGACCCGAAGAACCAGCACCCGAAGAGCCTGGCGGTCTGGACGATGGACCCGGCCACCGCGCGTTGGGTCAAGGTCCCGGGCTCCCATGCCGATGCCACGGGCGGCCAGGTTTTCGCCGCGGTCAGCCACTTCAGCGTCTACGCGGTCCTGGCCCAAGCCGACGAGGACGTGGCGGACGCCTACGCCTTCCCGGTCCCGTTCCGTCCCAACGGCACGAACGCGGGTACCGGACCTGGGCAGACGGGCGCCGAGTACCAGCCGGGCGTGCCGCTCACCGGCATCACATTCACGAACCTGCCGAGCGAAGGCGCGATCGAGATCTACACCCTCTCGGGCCAGCTCGTGCGGCGCATCGACATCCCGGCCACTTTGGGAGTCTTTCAGCTCCAGTGGGATGTGCGCAACGGCGCGGGCCAGGCTGTGGTCAGCGGCGTCTACATCTGGAAGGTCGCGTCCCAGACTTCGCATAAGACGGGCCGTTTGATGGTGATCCGATGACGGAGCGCAAAGGCCGCCCGGCCGTTCGGCTGCTCGCCGCCGCGTTGTCGGCGTGGCTAGCGGCATGGCCGGCCCTCGCCGCCGTCCCCGAGCGGATCAGCTACCAGGGCTATCTGCGCGAGACCGGCGGCATCGCCACGGGCGCGAGGACGATGGTATTCCGCCTCTACGCCTCCTCCGCCGCCCAGACGCCCTTGTGGACGAGCCCCGAGGCGGACGTCCTCGTCTCGACCGGCCTCTTCCACGTCGTGCTCGAGCCGGCCGGCATCGACTGGGAGAACGGCGCCTGGCTCGAGGTCGAGATCAATGGCACGCGGCTCTCCCCGCGCGAGGAGTTGCTCGCCGCGCCCTACGCGATCGACGCGCAGCGCCTCTCGGGCCGCCGCTTCGCCACGGGGCCGGTGGCGCCTTCGACCGCCGCCGCCGGCGACCTCTGGTACGAGACCTCCGCAGGCGAGCTTCGGTTCTTCAACGGTTCGG
>JAPLKK010000073.1 GCA_026388115.1 Elusimicrobiota bacterium
ACGCCGGCGGCCGGCCCCGGGGCTCCCGGCGGCGAGAAGGCGCCGGCGGAGAACAAGCCGGCCTCGGGCACCGTGAATTACACGATCACCTTCGCGAAGGGGACACAGCAGATGTCGGCCGACGCGGACCGGACGATCGGCCGCGTCGTCGAATCCCTGCAGGCGTATCCCCGCGAGAACTTGAACATCGTCGGCTATGCCTCGCAGGCGGAGCCGGACGCGCAGAAGCTGGCGTCGGACCGCGCCAACGTCGTCTCCGGCCTCCTGGTCAACCGCTACTCGGTGGATCCGGCGCGCATCCGAAGCGAGTCCAAGGTGGTCAGCGAGGAGAGGTACGAGGTGGATATCTTCTCCGTGGCGGCCAGGGAATAGCGATGGCATTGAGCGACAATCTGGTCCAGGTGGCGTTCGGGCGGTCCATGCCCGAGATCACGCATTGCCTCGGCATCTACCTGGCGCCGAACGTGGCGTTCGTGGCCGAGGCGTCGGCGGCTGGAGGCAAGCCGAAGGTCGAGCATCTGGTCCGCGTGCCGCTGCCGCCGCAGGCGGCGCAGACGCAGGGGACGCGGGTATCGACGGTGCTGAATACCGACATGCTCTCCGATACCGATCGCCTCGCGGGGCTCCTGCGGCCGGCGCTGGCGCAGGGGAAATGGAGGGCCCAGTACGCCGTGGTGACCCTCTCGCACGCTTTCGGCATCCTCCGCTACTTCGCGATGCCGGCGGTGGACCAGAAGTTCTGGAAGATGGCGGTGCCGGCGGAGGCGAAGAAGTACATCCCCGTCCAGTTCGATGACTTGGTCAACGATTTCCAGATCGACGTCCTGCCCCCGGGTCCGGATCGCCGCCCGCGCCAGGGCGCGCTCTTCGGCGTCACGCAGGGCAAGAACATGGAGAACGTCAAGGTCCTGCTGACGAAGCTCGGCTTCCAACTCGCCGGCATCGAGCTCGCCCCCTGCTCCGTGGCGCGGCTGTGGGAGGCGGTCGAGCCCTTGGGTGCCGTGCCGCACGCGAACGTGCATTTCGACCATGGAAGCGTGACGGTCACGCTCAGCGAACGGGGCGTTCCGATCTTCGTGCGCGAGGTGCTGCTCGGGCCGGACGCCAAGGTGGCCGACCGGCGCAAGCTCGACCTCACGGGCTGCATGGATTTCGCGAAGAAGCAACTCGGCGCCCAGCGCCCGGCGAAGATCCGGCTCAGCGGGGCCACCTCCGAGATGGCGCAATGGCAGGAGGCGCTCGCGCAGGAGAGCCAAGCGGCCGTCTCCGTCGCCGACTCGAAGAAGCTGTTGGGCATCGAGGGGGCCGAGTGGGGAGGCCTCGCGGCCGTCGGGGCCGCGGCGCGGCATATCGTGCCGCACAAGCTCACGCTCGATCTGAGCGGCGCGGGCCGCGTCGACGACGTCGATCGCCGCGTCGCGCTGACGGTCTTCTCGGTCGCCGGCGCGCTGACGGCGCTCTTCTTGGGCGTCGGACTCTATCGCAACGTGACCGCCTTCGTCAAGCAGTCGGAGCTCTCGCGGCTGCGC
>JAPLKK010000113.1 GCA_026388115.1 Elusimicrobiota bacterium
CATCGCGATCTTCCTCCTCGGCGAGTTCACCTTCGAGCGCCGCTACAACGTCTACGTCCTGTTCCGGGACGTCGCCGGCCTGACCGACAAGGCGCCCATCAAGCTGTCCGGAGTCGAGGTCGGCAAGGTCAAGAGGATCGACCTGCTCGGCGACCAGGCCAGGGTCACCGCCGCCATCCGCCGCGAGGTCGTGATCTACAAGGACTCCGTCTTCTCCATCGGCTCGACCGGCATCATCGGCTCGAAGTACCTGCAGATCGACCAGGGCCATCCCGCGGCCGGGGTCCTGCCTCCCGAGTCCCAGGTGGAAGGACAGAATCCGGTCGACATCCAGAAGGCGCTGACCGACGCGCTCAACAGCCTGCAAAGGCTGCTCGGCGACCTCAACGGCCCGCCCGGCTCGCAGAACAACCTCGCCAAGAACATCAACGCGACCGTCGCGAACCTGCGGGACCTCACGGCGAACCTCGACGACATGATCGCCGACACCAAGCCGGCGATGACGGGCTCGCTCAACCGCCTCGACGACATCACCAGGAAGCTCGACACCCTGCTTGCCAAGACCAACGAGATGATGGCGGCGGTCAACAACGAGAAGGGCCCCGTGGGCGCGCTCCTCCATGACGAGAAGATGAAGACGGACATGAAGGAGACGATGGCCAGCGTGAAAGAGGCGGCCGGAACGGCCAAGGACGTCCTGGGCCGCATCAACCAGTTCCGCGTGTGGTGGAACTTCGACTATCGCTACGAGGCCGCCCTCAAGGGCGGGCGCACCGACATCGGGCTCAAGATCTCGCCGCGCGACGGGCGGTACTACTATGTCGGCGCCTCCAACCTGTCGAGCCCGTCGGACGTCCCGAGGGGGTCGGACTTCCAGCGCAAGAACACCGTGGACGCCCTGCTCGGCTTCAACAACAGCAACAACGACTGGTGGGACATCGGCGTGGGCGTCCTGCGCTCCGCCGGCGGCGGCCGCGTGCGCGTGAGGCCGCTGCCGGACACGCCGTACCTGCGCAAGGTGAGCCTCGTCGCAGAGGCGTACGATTTCGGCCGCAACCGGGTCGTCAACGGCAAGCTGCTCGACCACCCGGTCTACGCGGTCGGCACGCTGGCGCAGGTGAACAAGTACGTCGCGGTCGGCGCCCGCCTCGAGGACATGCAGGAGGTCTCGCGCGGGCAGGCTTGGCTCAACGTGATGTGGGAAGACAAGGACATCGCCTATCTGTTCGGCATGATGTCCTTCGGCGCCGCGGGAACGAAGGGGCGCAGCAAGCAGCAATAGCGGCCGGCATGCCGAAGCTGAAATCCATCCATCGCTGCCAGCAATGCGGCTTTTCGAGCCCAAAATGGATGGGCCAGTGTCCCGGCTGCCAGGCCTGGAACACCCTCGTCGAGGAGGCCGTCGAGGTGCGCCCCCTCCAGTCGGCCAAGGGGGCGGCGGGCTCGCGCCTGCTCACGGATTTCAGCTCGCCGGTGAAGCGCATCTCCGAGATCGACGAAGCGGGCGAGAAGCGCCTGCCCGTCGGCCTGGGCGAGCTCGACCGCCTGCTCGGCGGGGGCCTGGTGCGGGGCCAGGTGGGGCTGCTGGCCGGGCCGCCGGGCATCGGAAAATCGACGCTGATGCTGCAGGCGGCCGCCGCGCTCGCGGGCGGGGGGCTGAAGGTCCTCTACGTGAGCGGCGAGGAGTCCCTGTCGCAGGTCTCCAGCCGCGCGCGCAGGCTGAAGGTCGCGGCCGATAACGTCCTTCTCGTCTCCGAGACCGACCTCAACAGGGTGCTCGCGGCGATGGACGAGACGAAGCCCGACGTGCTGGTGCTCGACTCGATCCAGACCATCTACCACCCCGACCTCGTCGGGAGCCCCGGCTCGGTGGGGCAGGTGCGCGAGTGCGCCGCCGAGCTCCTGCGCGCCGCGAAGAGCCGCGGCGTCATCGTGCTCATGCTGGGGCACGTGACGAAGGAAGGCTCGCTCGCCGGCCCCCGCGTGCTCGAGCATATCGTGGACACGGTGCTGGCCTTCGACACCGAGGAGCAGGGCCTGCTGCGCGTGCTGCGCGTGCAGAAGAACCGTTTCGGCCCTTCCGACGAGATCGCGCTCTTCGAGATGGCCGAATCCGGGCTGCGCGAGGTGACCGACGCCTCGGCCTATTTCCTGTCCGAGCGGACCGCGAGCGCCCTGCCCGGGCGCGCCGTATCGGTGGCGATGGAGGGGACGCGCCCCGTGCTCGTCGAGGTGCAGGCGCTGGTCGTGTACACCAAGTACCCGCTGCCGCGGCGCATGGCCTCCGGGCTGGACCTGAACCGGACGCTGGTGCTCTTGGCCGCCCTCGAGAAGCACCTGCATCTGAGGCTCGAGAATCGCGACGTGTTCGTGAGCCTGGCCGGGGGGCTCCGGCCGAAGGACCCGGCCGTCGACCTCGCGGTCTGCATGGCGGTCGTTTCCTCGGCGCGGGAGGCGCCCCTGCCCTCCGACAAGGTATACTTGGGAGAGGTGGGCCTGCTGGGCAACCTGCACCGGGCGCCGTTTCTGGCCCAGCGGCTCAAGGAAGCGGCGAAAATGGGGTTTTCCCAGGCGCTGGTGCCGCAGGCCGCGCTCAAGGACTTGAAGCTCCCGAAAGAGCTGCGCGTCGAGGGAGTTGCCGATATTGCCGCCGCCGTGCGCCGCGAAATGGGAGCGGCGGCGAAAGAGGATCCGGAGTCGGAGGAAAAGTGACCACGTGGATTTTCCGCAGCATCGTCGTGCTCGCCTGTCCGGCGATCGTGTATTTCCAGATCTCGCACAGCCCGCGAGGCTTGGCCGTGGGCTTCGCCGTCGGCATCCTGCTGGTCGTGCTCGAGGCGATGATCGACGCCATCCCGCTGTTCAACCTCGCGGCCGGCGCCGTCGGCTGCGGCGTGGGCATCATCCTGATGAAGCCGCTCGATTACTTCGTCGCCCAGGTCGGCAACGAGTCTCTGTACCACGTCTGGGACAAGTACGCCGCCCTCCGCTATTTCGGCCTGGCCGCCTTGGGGACCGTCGTCGCCTTCCGCAAGCTCCCCGAGCTCGACTCGCTCGACAAGGACCTGCTCGAGCGCGGCAAGCGGCGCGGCGCGGACCTCAAGGTCGTCGACACCAGCGCGATCATCGACGGCCGCATCGTGGACATCGCCGAGACCAACTTCCTCTCCGGCGCCCTCATCGTCCCGCGCTTCGTGCTCAACGAGCTGCACCGGCTGGCGGACTCCGAGGAGTCGCTCAAGCGCGCGCGCGGACGGCGGGGCCTGGACATCCTCGCCCGCCTTCAGGAGAACCCGGCCGTCCCGCTCAAGATCGTCGACAAGGACGTCCCCGAGCTGACGGACGTGGACCAGAAGCTCGTGCGCCTGGCCAAAGAGCTCGGCGCCAAGGTGCTCACCACCGACTTCAACCTGAACAAGATCGCCGCCCTCGAGGGCGTCACCTGCCTCAACGTCAACGACCTCTCCAACTCGCTCAAGCCGGTCGTGCTGCCGGGCGAGGGGATGAGCCTGTTCGTGATGAAGGAAGGCAAGGAGCGCGAGCAGGGCGTGGGCTACCTCGACGACGGTACGATGGTCGTCATCGAGGACGGGCGCCGCTTCATCGGCAAGCGCATCGAGGCGGCGGTGACCTCCATCCTGCAGACTCCCGCCGGGCGCATGATCTTCGCCAGGGCCCGCGGCGAGTCCGCCGCGCGCGCGAAGGGAACCGAGTCCGCCGCGTGAAAGCCGGAGCCATCATCGTCGCCGCGGGAAGCGGCAGGCGCATGGGCAAGCCCAAGCAGTTCCTGCCGCTGCGCGGCCGGCCCGTCGTCGAATGGGCTCTCCTCGCCTTCCTCTCCGTGCCCGACGTGGAGGAGATCGTCGTCGTGCTGAGCCCCGAGAACCTGAGCGAGCACGGCGGCAAGCTGAAGTCCGCGCGGGTCCGCGTCGTCGAGGGCGGCGAGACGCGGATGGATTCCCTGCGCAAAGGGCTCGCGGCGCTGTCGCCCGAGGTGGATGTCGTCGCGGTCCATGACGGGGCGCGGCCGCTGGTCACCTCCGAGGTCATCCGCGCCTGCCTGGACGAGGCCGAGGAGTCGGGCGCGGCGGTCCCGGCCGTGCCCGTCAAGGACACGCTCAAGAAGGTGGCCAGCAAGGGGCTGTGGGTGTCGGACACGCCGGCCCGCTCCTCTTTCTGGCTCGCCCAGACGCCGCAGACCTACCGCCGGGAGTTCCTGGAGGAGGCGCTCGCGAAGTTCCCCAAGGAGAAGGGCGCGACCGACGAGTCCCAGCTCGTCGAGCGGGCCGGCCACCGGGTGAAGATCGTCCCCTCGGCCTACGAGAACATCAAGATCACCACGCCCGAGGACCTCGCCGTCGCCGGGGCGTTCCTGGACCGCCGGCTCGGCGGCCCGCCGGGCGAGGTCCGCGCGGGCTTCGGCTTCGACATCCACCGGCTGGTCGAGGGGCGCGAGCTGTGGCTCGCCGGCGTCAAGCTCGAGCACAAGAAGGGGCTGCTGGGCCACTCCGACGGCGACGCGGTCCTGCACGCCGCCTGCGACGCCATCTTGGGCGCTTGCGGCCTGGGCGAGATCGGCTTGCTGTTCCCTCCCGAAGACCCGTCCATCAAGGGCATCGCGAGCAAGGAGATCGCGGCGAAGGTCATGGCGCTCGTCGCCGAGAAGGGCGCGCGGCTCATGCACCTCGACGTGTCGCTGGTCGCCGAGGAGCCGAAGCTCAAGCCTCACTACGAGCGGTTGGCGGCCTCGCTGCAAAAGGTCTTCGGCCTGCCCGAGGGACGCCTCAGCGTCAAGGCCAAGAGCCACGAGGGCCTCGGCGAGATCGGCAAGGGCGAGGCTATCGCCTGCTACGCGGTCGCGACCGTCTCACTTCCGTAACACCCCAGACTTGAGCACGTAACACGCCCCGGCTATTCTGAGCGCGTCTCCGCCGAGGGGAGTCGCGATGGCTCGTCTAGTGGTCGCGCAGTTCGTGCTGTTGTACTTCGCCGGGATCGCCTTCTTCACGGTGTACTGGACGCTGCGCCGGCTGCGCCGCTCGCTCACGCGGCGGCTCACGACCCTGGCGGAGGTTCAGCGCACTTTCCAGGGCTTCTGGTTGGGCCCTTCGGTCCTGACGGCCAGCAGGCGGGAAGCCTCGGCGCGGATGTAGGCGACGTCGAACGGCTTCGTCACGTACGCGCTGGCCCCTTGCTCCAGCGCCAATCGAGCGAGGTCGAGATCGTGATGGCTCGTCAGCATGACGACGGCCGCCGACGGGGCCAGCTGCCGCAGCTGCTCGAGCACGTCGAACCCGCTGGCGCCCGGCATCGTGACGTCGAGGAAGACCACCTGCGGCCGGTGCTTGGCGAAGAGGTCGAGGGCCTCGGCCCCGTTCGAGGCCTGAAAAACCTCCCCCAGCGGAGCCAGCACGCGGGCCAGCAAGGTCCGGACATCGGCCTCGTCGTCGACGATGAGTATCCGTTTCGCCACCATCCGGACCATTATACGTTTATACGTTGGAACGGGGTGCGAAGTGTCGCCTAGGCACGGGGTCCCCATCGGTCGGCGCGGCGGCGCCGACCCGGACTAGAAGGCGCCCGAGGCGCCGCCGCCTCCG
>JAPLKK010000246.1 GCA_026388115.1 Elusimicrobiota bacterium
ACCTGGACTTCATCGTTCTTGACGGCGGCGGGATCGGCTTGTACGCGGCGCAGATGGTCCGTCAGCGCGTCCACGGCGGGCCCCTTGAGCAAGGACGGCGGCCCGCCCGCGGCGATGATCGAGCACGTTTGGGGCCCCGGAGTCTCGACGAGCTTCCCGGGCGGCAGCGCCTCGGTCTGTTGCGGGTCGTACTGGTCGCCGCAGGCCTGCTTGGCGCAGCGCAGCCCTTCGCCGGAGCCGAGGTCTGGCGGCGACGCCGCGGCGTCCCAGCAGCAGTAATTTCCCCAGTTCAAGATGCAGGTCCGCTCCGAAGGCATGACGAACCAGCTTGCCGTGTGGTACCCCGGGTTGATCTCGGGATCACCCTTGCACTTCAGGATACCCCCCTGGGCGCCTTGGGCGGCGGCATTGGCCGCGAACGAGTTGGCCGCGGTGTGGCAGTTCGCCGCTTGGATGTTGTAGCCGAGCTTTGCGCTCCCCAATCCCAAACTGGGGGAGGCGGCGTGGCCTATGTTGAGAAGGTTGGTGAGATTCGTCAGGTCGACGCCCTCCTGCGCGCGGCCGGAGAGCGCGCACGCTACCGGCAGGAAGGTCACCAGTAGCATCACGGCGGATGTTCTCGGCTTCATGCCCTGTATGTAGCCGGAACCGGGCTGCGGCTGCCACTAAGATTCCACTAAATGCGAGAACCGCCGAAGATTCCAGCCTTTTCCGTGGCGTGAGCTGTCCGAGATTGAACGGCCGCTGAGGGGCAGGCTTCGTACTCTCGCCGCCGCTGATCTGATGAGTTCAGCGGGCGGGGCGGAACGAGCAGTAATCGCTTCGGAAGCCCGGGGAGTGGTGGAGGCGGTCCGCGACGCGGGCCTGGGACGCCGGGTGGCCCCAATCGCCCCCGCGGGCGACCCGCTGCGAAGCCGCCGGGCTTCCCCAGGCGCTCCCATCGGCCGGGGCGCCGCGGTAGGAGTCGTGATACCAATCCTCGACCCACTCCGCGGCGTTTCCCGTCATGTCGCACAGCCCCTGTTCCGTATTGCCGGGGGTCTTGGAGCAGACCGGCCAGGTTGCGTTCAGACCGCACCCCTTGCCGCCCTGCTCGATGACGGCGAAATCGCATGTCGCAACCGCATCTCCCCACGGGTGCTTCCGCTCCTTGCCCGCGCTTCGCGCCGCGTACTCCCACTCGGCTTCGCTCGGGAGCCTCCCGCCGGCCCATGACGAGAACGCCTTCGCCTGCTTCCAATCCACGCAGACGACCGGCTGGTCGTCGCCTTGAAACGACGCAGGCAGGGTCCCCGGATCCCAGTTCGAGCCGTTTCGGACGAAGCAGGTCCCGTCGGACGCATGCGGGGCCGTGCAAGCGCCCGCGTCGACGCAGGCCTTGTACTGCTCGTTCGTGACCAGAGTCTTCGCGAGATAGAAGGACTTCACGGCCACTGGATGAGCCGGCTGCGACCATAACCAGCCATCCTCCGCGCCGTAGCCCATCGTGAAGCTATCGCCCGGGATGCGGACCCACTCGACGCCGGCCTTGCCTGGCACCACGCGCGACGGTGGCGCATGCCTTCTTAAGGCATCCGCGGCCCGTTTGAGGCCCGCCGTCGCTTGCTCGTCGCCTTGCTTGTATCTCAGCGCTCCGGCGTAGCCGTCTTTCGCCATGCGCCATTGCTTGCGCCGCTCGCAATTCTGCGCGCCGACGATGTGCTCCGCATACGCGCGGCTGCGCGTCCGGGCTTCACTCTCCCGAGCATCGGCCTCGTCCGGACAGAGCCGCGCCGCGGCATGGAAGGCGCTCAGCGCCGCCGCGTAATGCGCCTGCTTCAGGCTCGACTCGCCGCGACTCAAGGCCTGGCGGTACTCGGGCCTCTCGCGGCAGGGCGGCTCCGGCTGCGGGGCGACGGCCAGGGGCGCGGCCGCGACAGGGAGCGCGGCGGGAACCGGCTTTGCGGCCGCCGGCCTCTCCGGCGCCGGGCGCGGCGCGGGCGGCTTCGTGATCCGGCTCGATAACAGCAAAGCCCCTCCGACCAAGACGGTGACTGAGACCGCGGCCAAGACCCCAACGGGAAGGGCCGGCCGCGGTCGGGAATCCGCCGGCTTCCTTGTCTGCGGCGGTGCGCCAAGCGCCGCCAACAAAGCCTCCGCGGACTCGAACCGCTGCTCGGGCATCTTCTTGAGGCATTTCAGGATGACCGCCTCGAGATCGGGAGACACGTCGGTATTGAGTTCCGATGGACGTTCAGTCGAGTCTACAAAGCGGCGGCCCGTGAGCGACTCGAAGAGCACCGCCCCGACCTGGTAGATGTCGGAGGTGGGGCCCACGAAGGCGTCGGACAGATGCTGCTCCGGGGACATGTAGGCCTTCCCCGCGGACGCCGCGCTGCGCGTGAAAGATTCCTCTCCCACGATCTTCACGATGCCGAACTCCGCGAGCAGGTGGATGACGCCCTTGCTGTGCGCGTAGGTCAGCGCCGAGCAAAGCTCCCGCGCCATGCGGACGGCGTCGGCCACGGGGAGGCGTTTTTCACGGTCGAGCCTCGCGCGCAATGTCTCTCCCTCGACGAGCGCGGTCACCAGGAAGCAGCGGCCCTCGGCATGCCCGAAATCGCAGCTCCGCACGATATGCGGATGGTCCAATTCGACGAGCGACGCGCCCTCGGCCTGGAAGCGCCTGAGGAAGCCGGCATCGGAGGTGAGCTCGGGACGGATGACCGTGAGAGCGCGCGAGACGCCGGGGCTGTCCTTGTGGCAGGCGCTGTACACCGCGCCGATGCCGCTCTCCTCGAGCTTGTCGAGGATCCGCCACTGGCCCAGGAGTTCGCCCGGCTTGAGATCGAGCTCGGGGCTCATGTCCGCCCTTCGGTCATCGCTCCCATCCTAGCACCCAGGGCCTCGTCCCGCAACCCTCGCTTGACACGTCCAGCGCGATTAAGATAACTAGCGAGAGGATGAGGCGCGTTACGAGACCTGGCTTCGCGCCCCTCTTCTTCTGCTTGGCGCTTCTGGGACCCGGCCTTTCGCCGGCAAGGGCGCTCGATCGATCGAGCGCGAAGACCCACAGGTTCAAGGTGCTCCTGGACCCCGGTCACACGCCCGCGAACCCGGGCGCCATCAGTTCGCAGGGCCTCCCCGAGCGGGGCTACAACCAGAACATCGCCGCCCTGTTGCTGAAGCGCCTTGCCGCCGACCCCGACTTCGACGCCCGGCTCTCCAACGGCCCCAACGAGACGGTGGAGAATCCCGACCGCGCCGCGCTCGCCAACAAGCTGGGCGTGGACATGTTCCTTTCCATCCACCACGACAGCGTCCAAGACGCCTACCTCTCGACTTGGACGTTCAACGGCGCCGCGCAGCAGTACTGCGACAAGTTCCACGGCTACTCTCTCCACGTGGCGGATGACCGGGGCCAGGCTCTCGACGATCCCAGCCTCGCCTTCGCCGAGCGGGTCGCCGCGAAGCTTGAGGCCGCGGGTTTCGCTCCCGCCCTCTATCACGCCGAGCCCATCGCAGGCGAGAACCATAAGCTCCTGAACCGCGGCCTTGGCGTCTACGAGCGCAACAATCTTGCGGTCTTTCGAACCAACAAGCGGCCGGCGATACTCCTCGAGTGCGGCGTCCTGGTCAACCGCGAGGAAGAGGGGCGCCTGCAGGATCCCCAAGTCCAGGGGCGCATCGTCGAGGCCGTCTACCAGGCTCTTCGGGAAATCCTCGCGCTACAGCCGCATTAGCGCTTCCGGCCGCGCCCTTCCCGGCGGCCGTCACGGACATCCCCGACATCGCGGGACTGGAATCCCTTGATATCACGGTTTGTAATAGCCGACGGCGCAGACCTGGTCGCCGACCTTGGTCACGTAGGCGCCCTTTGCGGACGGCTTGGTCTCATTGGGACGCGGCCACCGGTAGGAGAAGTGCGCGAATTCTCCCTCCTTCGCGACTTCGTACATCGCATTGCCGGTAGCCTTGCCGTCGCTATCCTTCTGGTCTCTTAGGCTCTTTCCCATCAGCTTCGGATGCGCGGTATACATCCCGTCGGGCCCTCCGCAGTACGGATACAGATCGCGGTCTTTGAACCCGCTTTCGCCCTTCGTGAACATCGCCAACGCCTTGGCCTTGTCCAGCTTCAGTTCGGCCACGGCCCGCTCAAGCATGATCTTCGCTTCCGCCGCCGAACCGAATTCCGGGCAATAGTAGCCGACGGCGCAGACCTGGTCGCCGACCTTGGTCACGTAGGCCTTCTTCGCGGACGGCTGCGTCTCGTCGGGACGCGCCCACTGGTAAGAGACCTGCGCGAATCCTCCTTCCTTCGCGACGCCGTACATCTCTTTGCCGAACGGGTTGCCCGTCTGGTCTGACAAGTCCCGCATGCTCTTTCCCATCAGCGTCGGATGCGCGGTGAACATCCCGTCGGGACCCCCGCAAAACGGATACAGATCGCGGACCTTGAACCCGCCGTCGCCCTTGGTGAACATCGCCAGCGCTTTGGCCTTGTCCTTCTTCACCGCGGCCGCGGCCCGCCGCAGCATGCTCTTCGCTTCCGCAGCCGAACCGTATTGTCCTGCCCAGGCGACGCTGTTCGCGACGAACATCGGCACCGCCAGCATGAACCAAAGATTCCGCATCATCATCCCTGCCTCCTTCTGTCTGTCACGCGCGCGACGTGCGCGGAGTCTACCAACAAATCCGAACAGGCTCAAGGGACTGTATTTCCGTTTCGCCTGGGGCGGATTTTAGTAGGATGACCGCCATTGATGACCGGCATTATCGAGGTCTTTATGACGATGAAGAAACGTTCCATGCTCTGTGCGTCAGCCGGGCTTTGCGCGGCCGCTTTTCTCCTGCTCTCCTGCAAGAAGAAGCCCCGCCCTCATCGACGCCCGCATCCACGCGCAGGTCTCGGGCAACCTGCTCTCCCAGAATTTCAGGGAGGGCACCCACGTCAAGAAGGGCGCGCTTTTGTTCCAGATCGATCCCCGTCCCTTCCAGGCCGCCTACGACGCGGCCAAGGCGCTCTATGACAAGGCGTCCAGGGACAAGGAGCGCAGCGTGCCGCTGGCCGCCGAAGCGGCGATCAGCAAGCAGGAGCTCGACCAAGCCATCGCCGCCTATGACCAGGCCAAGGCCAGCCTGGAGCAGGCGCGGCTGAATCTCGAGTTCACGAGGATCACGTCCCCCATCGACGGCATCGTGGGGGTGGCCAAGGCGCAGGTGGGCGATCTCGTCGGGCCGAACAGCGGCGAGCTGACCAGCGTGGTGCAGGTGGACCCGATCAAGGTCTACTTCAGCCTCAGCGACCAGCAGTACCTCGATTACATCAAGGCTGACCGGGAGAAGCCGGACCAGACCCAGGCCGCGCGCGAGAAGCGCCGGGAAGCGATGGCCTTCGACCTCGTGCTGGCCGACGGCTCCGTGTTCCCGCGCAAGGGCCGCTTCTATTCCAGCGATAATCAGATCGACCGCAACACCGGCACCTTCCGGGTCACCCTCGCCTTCCCGAACCCGGGCGACGTGGTCCGGCCCGGGCAATTCGCCCGCATGCGCTACTCCCACGTCCTCCATGGGGTCCTGGCGGTCCCGCAGGAAGCCGTCATCGAGGCGCAGGGCGCGCACCAGGTCGCGGTCATCGACGGCGCGAGCGTCGCTCATCTGCGCTCCGTCCAGCTCGGCGATAAGGCCGGCGCGGCGGTCGTGGTGACCGACGGGCTCAAGCCCGGCGAGCGCGTCGTCGTCGAGGGCACCATGAAGGTGGCGGACGGCGCCGGGGTCAATGCCGCGCCGGCCGCGGGCCCCGCCGCGGCCGCCCCGGCGGCCCCGACCCGGGGCCCGGCGGTGCGTTGATGGCGCGCTATTTCATCAAGCATCCCATCGTCGCGATCGTCATCGCGATCGTCATCGTCATCGTCGGCTTGGTCTCCATGGCCGGCCTTCCCGTCGCCCAGTATCCGAACATCATCCCGCCGGAGATCCTCGTCACGGCCGCCTACCCGGGTGGCGACGCCTTGACGGTCGAGCAGTCCATGGCCACGCCGATGGAGCAGCAGATGAGCGGCGTGGACAACATGACCTACATGACGTCGTACAACGCCAACGACGGCTCCATGCGGCTGGCCGTGGACTTCGACGTCAAGACCGACCCCAACACCGACCAGATCCTGGTCAAGCTGCGCGAGTCGCAGGCCGAGCCCCAGCTGCCGGCCGACGTGCGCAACCTGGGCATCACGATCCAGAAGTCCATGAGCTCGCCGCTCCTCGTGATCGCGCTCTACTCGCCCGACGGCACGCACGACGCGGCGTTCTTGGCCAACTACGCCTTCATCAACCTCAACGACCGGCTGACGCGCCTGAAAGGCATCGCCAGCGTGTCGGTGTTCGGCGCCGGACAGTACGCCATGCGCTGCTGGGTGCGCCCCGACCTGCTGGCCCAGCTCAACATGACGGTCTCCGACGTCGTGGCGGCCCTCAGGAGCCAGAACACGGTCAACCCGGCCGGGCAGGTCGGCGGCGAGCCGGCGCCGCCGGGTCAGGAGTTCACGCGCTCCATCCGCGCGCAGGGCCGCCTCGAGACTCCCGAGGAGTTCGGGCAGATCGTGGTGCGCGCCAAACCCGACGGGTCCCTGGTGCGCCTGTCGGACGTGGCGCGCCTGGAGCTGGGGACGCAGGATTACAGCGTGCGCGGCCATTTCAACGGCAAGCCGGCGGCGCTGCTGCTCCTTTATCAGCTGCCGGGCTCGAACTCCCTGGAGGCGGCCGGCGCGGTCAAGAGCCTGCTGGCGAATGTCTCGCGGGATTTCCCGTCCGGCATGAAGTACGAGGTGGCCCTGGACACCACGCTGCCGGTCAGCGAAGGCATCAAGGAGATCGTCATCACCCTGTTCGAGGCCATGCTCCTGGTCGTGGCCGTGGTCTTCGTCTTCCTTCAGGGCTGGCGCGCGACCCTCATCCCCGCGATCGCCGTCCCGGTCTCGCTCATCGGCACCTTCGCCTTCTTCCCGCTCCTCGGCTTCAGCATCAACCCCATCGCCCTGATGGGCATGGTGGTCGCCATCGGCCTGGTCGTCGACGACGCCATCGTCGTGGTCGAGGCGGTCGAGCATCACATCGACGAGGGCATGACGCCGCAAGAGGCGACCCTGAAGGCCATGGAGGAGGTCTCCGGCCCGGTCGTCGCGATCGCCCTGGTGCTGGCGGCGGTGTTCCTGCCGACGGTGTTCATCCCCGGCATCACGGGCCGGCTGTACCAGCAGTTCGCCGTCACGATCGCCGTCTCGGTCCTGCTTTCGGCGTTCTGCGCGCTGTCGTTGAGCCCGGCGCTGTCCGCCATGCTCCTGCGTCCCAAGGAGGAGGCGCGGGGGGCGCTGGGGAAGTTCTACTCCTGGTTCAACAAGACCTTCCAGCGCGCCACGGACGGCTACGTGAACGTCTGTCGGAACACGATCCGCCGCAAGGCCTTCGGCTTCGGCCTGCTGGCCGCGCTCGCGGTCGGCGCCGGGGTGTTCGGCAAGCTGACTCCCACGGGCTTCTTGCCCGAGGAGGACCAAGGCTACCTCTTCGGGATCCTGCAGCTCCCCGACGGCTCGTCGTTGGCCAGGACCGAGGCGGCTGCCCTCGATATCGACCGGATGATCCGCGAGGTCCCGGGCGTGAAGTACTGCACGGCCGCCGCCGGCTACAGCCTCCTCAGCCAGGTCCACCAGAGCTATGTCGGCTTCTTCTTCATCGCGCTCGAGAAGTGGGCCGACCGCACCAAGCTCGCCGAGCAGTCCGCGGCCATCGCCGCCAAGCTCAACCTTGCCCTCTACCCGTATCCCCGAGCTCTCGCTTTCCTGTTCCCGCCGCCCGCGATCCCCGGGGTCGGCACGGCCGGCGGCGTGAGCTTCATCCTCGAGGACCGGGCCGGCAAGGACATGTCCTTCCTGGCGGACAACACCAAGAAGTTCCTCGCCGCGGCAAGCAAGAGGCCGGAGCTGGGGCGCGTGACCACGACGCTCTTGGCCAGCGTGCCGCAGTACTTCGTCCAAGTGGACCGGGACCGGGCGATCAGCCAGGGCGTCAACCTCTCCGAGGTCTACGGCACGCTGCAGGCGTTCATGGGCGGGGCCTTCATCAACTACTTCAACCGATTCGGCCGCCAGTGGCCGGTGTACGTGGAGGCGGAGGGCGATTTCCGCAAGGACGTCTCCCAGCTGGGCCAGTTCTACGTGAAGAACAGGAATGGGAGCCCCGTCCCGCTCTCCGCGCTGACCCGCGTCGAGCAGCGGATGGGCCCGGAGTTCACGATGCGCTACAACCTCTACCGCAGCGCCCAGATCAACACCTCCGCCGCCCCCGGCTACAGCACGGAGCAGGCCAAGCGGGTGCTCGAGGAGGTCTTCGCGCAGACGATGCCGCCGGAGATGGGCTTCGACTACAGCGGGATGTCCTACCAGGAGGAGGCGGCCAAGCAGGGCGTGCCGGCCTGGGCGATCTTCGCGCTGTCGTTGGTCTTCG
>JAPLKK010000184.1 GCA_026388115.1 Elusimicrobiota bacterium
GGCAAGGACCTGGGCGCCGTGCGAAAATCCCAGCAGGAGAAAGGCCTCGCGCTCGCGATCACGCGCAAGGTGAGGGAACGCTTGGAGCGCGGCGGCATCCCGGTGCGCATGACCCGCGACTCCGACGTCTTCATCCCGCTCGACCAGCGCATCCAGGACAGCATCGACTGGGGCGGCTCGGTCTTCGTCTCGCTGCACGTCAACCAGGACCGGAACCGAAAGGCCCAGGGGATCGATGTGTACGCCTTCGGCAAGGCGTCGCGCCGCTTCAGCGGGCGGCGGCAGCACCACCGCCTGCCGGTCCTTGCCGCCCCGCCGCGCGCGGCCCAGGAGGCGAGCGCGGAGCTCGCCTCCGAGCTGGTGCATTCCCTGCGCTCGAGAGGCCTGCACGTCGACCAGCCGGCGAAGGCCGGCTTCTACGTGCTGAAGAACCCCGCCATCCCGAGCGTGCTCATCGAGCTGGGATTTTTGAGCAACGCCGGGGAAGCGGCGCGGCTGGAGGACTCCGCCTATCAGGACACGCTGGCCGACGCCATCGCGGCGTCCTTGCGCGACCACCTGGCGCCGATGGACCTCGCCTCCCGCTCGAATCCCGGCTCGGGGCGGGCCGACGCCCTCAGGCCGAGGCTGACGCCGGGCCCGACGGACCTACAGCTTCCACAGCCGTAGGCCGCACTCCTCCATCCGGCGCTCGAGCTCCCCCGCCAGCGGACGCAGGATGATCTCGCACGTCGGCTCCGCCACGGCGCGGAACAGGTGGCCCCCGCGCGTGTTGAGCTTGCGGTCGCCCAGCACCGCATGGGCGTGGAGGAAGGCTTTCCCATCCTCGACCTTCGCCACGTTGCCCGTCAAAGCGAGGATCTCGAGCGGACCCCGTATCGTCTCTTTGAGATACTCGCGCTTGTCGCCGTCCCAGAAGCCGATCTCCGCCTCGGAGCAGGCCCCGACGCCGGTGAATCCCCCCGCGAAGATGCCGCGCCGCTGGATCTCGGCCGTGGCCGCGGAGAGGATCTCGTCGCCGGGCTCGGCCTTCAACAGTATCGTCCCGTCGGGAAAATCGCGCGTCTTCATATTCTGTTCGTGAACCTCCCGGCCGCCGCGAGCAGGCCGGCCGAGAGGAGCGCCGGGCTCACCGGCCTCTGCCCTTGACCTTCAGCGCCCGCGCCAGGCCCTCTTCCCCATCGTCTTTCGCGCGCGGCACCTCCCGCGGGCGCTCGGCGAGCACGACCATGTGGAAAGTGTCGAGACCGTAGGGCGTGCCGTCCAGCCGCCCCCACACGCGGCGCAACGCGAGGCCGGCCGCGTCGAGGAGCCTCAGCAGCTCGGTGAGCGAGTACAGGCGGAGGCTGGCGGGGCCGCGCGTCGAAGCCCGGGAACGCTCGAGCCGGCCGGAGGCGAAGTCGAAGCGCAGCCCCGGCTCGAGCGGCGCCGCCGGCAGATGGCGGATGACCCAATCGCGATTGACCAGCTTCATCAGCAGCCGCCCGTTCGGCTTCAGCGACTTGCGGATGCCCTCGAGGCAGCGCAGGTCGTCGCGCTCGCGAGGGAAATGCCCGAAGGAAGGGTTGCGGACCAGCACGGCGTCGAACTCGCCGGTGTAGGGGATGTTGCGCGGATCGACCTTCACGAAATGGCAGAAGAGGCTGGTGCCCTTCGTGGCGGCGCGCGCCTCCCGCAAGCCCTCCTCGGTCTCATCGGCGCCGAGCACGCGATGGCCGCGGCGGGCGAACTCCTCGGTCTCCTGTCCGAGGCCGCAGCCCAAGTCGAGAAGGCGCGAGCGGGGCTCGAGCTGAAGGATCTCGGCCATCGCCTCGACGCGGGAGCGGACGTGCCGCGACTCGTGGCGCAGGGTCCCCTCTTCGAAGCAAGACCTCCACCAGGCGGTCTTTGGCGACAGCTGCGCCGGGGCGAGTTCCAGCCTCATGACCGAAGCGCGCGCGGCCGCGCGCGAGGGGATGGTCGAGCTATGCGAGCGAACACCATACGCCGCCGATGATACAAAACGTCAGGTTTGTCATTTCCCTCGGTTTATCGAGACAGCAGTTCCGTCAGCGTCTTGGCGCCGGCATCCGCCTGGATGACTCGGAATTCGTCGACCACCAGCGCCACCGACGCGCCGTCCGGGCGCCACCGGCCCTTGAACACGGACCAGCTCGGCCCCGAGCACAGGCGGAGCAGCTGCTTCTGCGCGTCCGTGCTCAGCGCGCCGACGTCCGCTTTCAGCCGGGCGCCGGTGCCCCAGCCGGTCGTGATCATGATGCGCCTCTCGGCGGTCTTGTAGTCCATCACCATGGCCACCGTGGACTCGGCCCGCCCGGCGTGCTTGGCGGGCTCGACCGTCACGTCCTCGATCGTCGTGAAAGGATAGGCGCGGTCGTTCCGGAGGACCGCCACCCAGTCGCCGACGGCCCGGCTCGTGGCGGCGTTCTTCTCCTCCTGCTGCTGAGCGGCCTGCCGGAACCGCGCCGGCCCGACGGGCTTTTGGGCGGCCGCCGGCGCCGAGGCCATGCGGAGCCCGATCGGAAGTCCCAGGCACGCCGCCAGGAAGAACGCCCCGATCCTCTGCGCCATGCGCAGGAAGCGCCGGCGGTCGGTCTCACCCTGGTAACCGCCGCACGCGGGGCATTTCGGCGGGTCGGCGTCGATGACCTTGCGGCAGGCGACGCAGGAGATGGTCCCCATCAGCGCACGTCCTTCATCTGGCCGCCCGCCAGCTCGCCGGCGAACGCCACGTCGTCGGCCGCCAGATAATAGCCGAGCTCCGAGCCCAGCCCTTCGAACGCTCCCTGCCGCCAGACGCCGCGGGCCACGATGACCTGCGGGGGCCAGCTCTTGCGCAGCAGCTCCTTGCGGGTCGCGATGGACAGCGCCGCGCCGTCCACGCCGATGAAGGGCTGGCCGCCCCAGCGCTCCGAGATCCTGAACCGGGCCTTATCCGCCTTGACCTCGACGAACTCCAAGAAGCCCGACACCGCGATCCGCTGGTTCGCGTAAGTCGCCGGGCCGAACAGGAGGTCCTCGCCGAGCGCCGCGCGGTCGCCCGCGCGCACGGCCGCCTCGATGGCCGCGGCGAGCGACGCCTTCACCGCGGCGTGCCGGACATCGATCCTTGAGCGGCCGGCGCTCTCGACCGGCGCGCGCGGCGGCGCGTTCATCGCCACGATCTCGCCCGCGCTGAACCCGACGAACAACCCCACGCAAGAGAGCAGCGCGACGAAGAGCCAATGGATCCGAGGGTCGTAGGCGCGGTTCGGCTGGACGACGGTGCAGTAGGGGCACTTGACCGGTTCGATATCCACGGTCCGGCCGCAGGCGCTGCAGCGCGTCGCGGTCACGACGCGAGACCCTCGGGCTCGCGCGGCGTTGCCCCCTCGGGCAGCGGCGCCGCGGGCGCCTGCTCCTGGCCCAGCCGGTCGATCTTCGACACCGTCTGCTCGAGCCGCTTGAAGCTCGCGCCGGCGATCTCGGCGTAGGCGTCCTGGGTGCGGCCGAGCTGGTCGCCGAGCTTTCCGAAGCGCTCGCGGAACTTCTCGAAGTCCTTCTGGAAGGCGGCGACGAGCTGGCTGACCTCGCGCGTGGCCCGGGTGAAGCGGAAATTATCGTGCGCCTGGCGGACGACGGCCAGCACGGCGTACAGCGTGGACGGGGAGCAGAGCACCACTTTGCGGCCGAGCGCCTCGTCCATCAGGCCCGGAGCGGCGTCGTTCAAGAAGCCGTACACCTGCTCGTTCGGGATGAAGCACAGCACGTAATCGAGCGTGCCCTCCTCGGGGTTGACGTAATCGCGCGTGCCGAGCTCGCGCACCCGCGCCCTCGCGTCGCGCACGAAATCGGCCTTGAGCCGCTCGCGCTCCGGCCCCGTCGGCGCGTCCGCCATGCGCACGTAGTTGTCGAGCGGGAACTTCACGTCCATGTTGAGCTTGCGGCCGTCGGGCATCAGGAAGGTGAAGTCCGGCCGGGTGACGGCGGTGTCCTGCGCGCGGTTGCGCTCGTACTGGATGTGCTCCTGAAGGCCGGCCGCCCGCAGGATGTCGTCGGCCATCCGCTCGCCCCATTGCCCGCGCGTGCGCGAGTTGGCCAACAGCGAGCGCAGCCCCTCGGCCGCGGTGCCGAGCTTGTCGGTGGAGGCGAGAGAGAGCTTGAGCTGCTCCTCGAGGGAGCCGAACTTCTGCTCGCGGTCCTTCTCGAGCTGGCGCACCAGCTCGTCGGCGGCCTTCAGCCGCTCCGACAACGACGCCACCGCGGTCTCCACCGCCTGCCGCCGCTCGTCGAGCTCGGCGACCGCCCGCGTGCGCTCGCCCGCCAGCCGCTCGGTCGCCAGCTCCAGCAGCTGGCTCGTCGCCTTGCCGAGCGCCTCCTGCGCCGTGAGGGCGAACTGGCCGCGCAGCTCCTCGCGCGCCTGCGCCGCCTCGGCCTCCGAACGCTTGCCGAACGAGAACACGAGCGCGTAGACGGCGAGGGCGCCGAGGACCGCGCCCGCGATCAGCGCGCAGGCCGCCCAGACCGCGGCGGGGCTCATGCGGAGAGCAGCACGCCGGGGCGCCCGGCGCGCGACCGCTTCAGGCGCGGCAGGTCGGCGAGGCTCACCTGCTCGGATTTCACCGCGCGCCCCGTGTCGAGGTACAGCACGAGCTTGGCGACGCCGTCCTCCCACAACCGCGACCAGTCGGCGTACCGCTTGCGGGCCGAGGGGGCCGTCGAGAAGCCGCCGTGATGGACCGTCAGCGTCGAGCCGCCGCGCCGGGGCTCGACGAAGAAGGAGACCAGCGGGGGCACGCCGCGCGCCCCGCGCGACCAGACCCAGGCGACCTTGCGCGCCGGGTCCAGGTCGACGAAGAAGCCGCGCACCTCGCGGACCGGCTCCCGCGCCGTGGCCGGCCAGATCAGGCGCAGGCGGCCGCCGTTGCGCGCGTCGGTCTCCGCCCGCTCGGTCCACCAGGCGCACAGCTCGCGCGCGGAGGTGAGGCAGCGCCAGACGCGCTCGGGCCGCGCGCGGACCGGCACGCGAAGACGGATGTCTCGTAGGGTGAACTTCGGGGGATTCATCTCGGCGCGAGCGACGCCCAATTGTAACACGGGTCCCCGAACCGCGCAAGGTTCGATTGCGGAGCGTTCGCGTATTCGTGACGTTGGGATGACGGACGCGGCGGGGACCGGCGCCTGAGGGCGCGCCTCCTCGGCCCTGAGAGCGCCTCTCTCTTCCCTTAAGGCCCATCGCCGGCGGGGTACGGAGGGCCCTCCCGTCGGGGCGCCTCCCGCGCCAAAATAGACGGACGATGGCTTCTTCCATAAGAAAGCCTGCGGCCGTGCTCATCACCCTGCTGACTTGGGCCTTCGCCCCCGGCACGGCGCCCTACGCGGCGCTCGCCCAGGCGGTGGCAAGCCAGGCGTCCGCGGCGAGCGCGTCCGCCGGCTCGGGAGCGGCGGGGGCCGGAGCCTCCGGCAGCGCCGGCGCGCCCGCTCAGACCATCTCGCCCGTGTCGCCCGTCAACCTCCTCGCGCCGATCAGCCCCGCTCCGGCCGCCATGTTCTCCCTCTCCCCCGTTGGGGAGAGGGTTGGGGTGAGGGATATCTCCCTGCTTCCGGTCGCTGCGGCCTCCCTCCCCACCGTTGGGGAGAGCGCTGGGGTGAGGGAAGTCTCCCCGGTTCCGGCGGCCGCGGTCTCCCCCTCCCCCATCGGGGAGAGGGCCGGGGTGA
>JAPLKK010000157.1:0-9122 GCA_026388115.1 Elusimicrobiota bacterium
GCCCGCCGAGCTGGCCCGCGAGCTGACGCGCAAGCTCCCGATCCCGACCATCGGCATCGGCGCCGGCCCGGAGTGCGACGGGCAGATCCTCGTCGTCGACGACATGCTGGGCCTCTCGAAGGGGCCGGCCGCCAAGTTCGTCAAGCGCTACGCGGACCTCAGGTCCGAGGCCGCCGACGCGGTCAAGCGCTACGTCTCGGACGTGCAGGCGGGCAAGTACCCGGGCCCCGAGCACACCTATACCTCCGCCGCGAAGGCCGCGGAAAAGCATTGAGCTGGCTCCTCTTCGCCGCCGCGCTCGCCGTCGTCTTGTTCGTCGCCGCCGTCGGCTGGCACGGCTCCCAGGTCGTCTTCCAGCCGCCGAAGATGTTGCCCCACACCGTATGGCCGGAGCGCTTCGGGCTCGCCTATGAGACCATACGCTTTCCGGCCACCGACGGCGTGCCGCTTGCCGGCTGGGTCATCGGCGCGAAGACGCCCACCGACCGCACGATCCTGATGCTCCACGGCTGGGGCGACAACAAGGGAGACCTGCTGGAGCGCACCTTCCGGCTCGCCGAGCGATTCAACCTCGTGCTCATCGATCATCGCAACCACGGCGAGAGCGGCGGGATGCTCTCCACGATCGGCTTCTTGGAGTCCCGTGACGCCAAGGCGGCGCTCGACTGGCTCGAGCGCAGTCACCCCGCCTGGATGGGCCACCTCGGCGTGTTCGGTCTCTCGATGGGTGGGGCGCTCGCCATCTGGGCCGCGGCGCAGGACGCGCGCCTGCGCTGCGTGGCGGTCGACGCGCCCTTCCCCTCCTTCAACCGAGTCGTCGCACGCTTCTGCAAGAACGCCTTCCATCTGCCCTATTACCCCTTCGCATGGACGGTGCTGCGCATCATCAGCTTCCGGCTCGGCGGGGACCCCGAGCCGTTCAGCCCGATCTACCACGTGGCCCGCATCTCCCCGAGGCCGATGCTGTTCATCGCCGGGGCGCGGGACCGGCTGATGCCGTTGGCGGACGTGCGCGAGCTGTACCAGGCCGCCGGCGACCCGAAGGAGATGTGGGTCGTGGAGGAAGCATCGCACGGCAAGACCAGCACGGCCGCCGGGCCCAAGTATCAGGAGCGCCTCATGGACTTCTTCGGCAGGAACTTATGAAAGTCATCCGCGACCCCTCGGAGATGGCCCAGACCTGCGCCCAGTGGCGCCGCCGCGGCTACCGCATCGGCTTCGTGCCGACGATGGGCGCGCTTCACGACGGGCACCGCTCGCTCATCCAGCGGGCCCGCCGCGAGAACGACCGGGTCGTCGTCTCCATCTTCGTCAATCCCCTGCAGTTCGGGCCCAACGAGGACTACGCCCGCTATCCGCGGCCGTTCTACCAGGACCGGCGCGTCTGCGAGTCGACGTGGGTGGACGTGCTGTTCCGGCCCTCGCCCGAAGAGATGTATCCCGAAGGATTCCGCACCGGCGTGAACGTGGAGGGGCTGTCCGAAAAGCTCGACGGCGAGTTCCGGCCCGGGCATTTCAAGGGCGTGGCCACGGTCGTGCTCAAGCTCTTCCAGCAGGTCGGTCCGGACAAAGGCTACTTCGGCGAGAAGGATTTCCAGCAGCTCGTCATCCTACAGCGCATGGCCGAGGACCTGGACCTGCCGGTGGAGGTCGTAGCGTGCCCCACCGCGCGGGAGAGAGACGGGCTCGCCCTCTCCAGCCGCAACGCCTACCTCAGCGCCCCCGAGCGCGCCCAGGCTCCGAAGCTGCAGCAGGCGCTTCAAGCGGGGGCCCAGGCCGCCGTTCGCTCCCGCGCCAAGCCGCACGACGTCGTGCGCCGGGCGCGGCGGCTGCTCCAGTCCATCCCCGGCGCTTCCATCGATTACGTGCGGCTCGTCGACGAGGCTACCCTCGACGACGCCGAGCGCCTGCGGGGGCGCCTGCGCCTGCTCGCCGCCATCCGCCTCGGCCGCACGCGTCTCATTGACAACATTCCGGTCATTTGCCAGGATTGACCTCTCATCGTGACGCAATAGGTCAATGACCGGCACCCACCCTGATCCGGCGGCCCCGCATCTCAAGCCCAAGCGGCGGCGTTTCTGGATCGATGCGCCCGCCCAGCTCAGCATCATGGCCTTCGTGCTCGGCCTGCTCACCGCCGGTCTTATCCTGAGCTTTCTGAGCATGGACCGCGGCTTGGCCCAGGCGGCGCAGGAGACCCAGCGCCTCTACATCCCGGTGGACTGGGCGCGCCAGGCGCTGCGCGGTCCGTTCGTGCTCTCGAGCGCCATCATCCTGCTGGGAAGCTCGATCCTGACGCTGCTATGGTCGCACCGCGTGGTCGGGCCGCTCTTGGTGCTGACGGCCGGCCTGCGGCGCATGCGCGACGGCAACCTCAAGACCGAGATGAAGGTCCGCGACACCGACTCGCTCAAAGAGACCGTCGAGGACCTTGCCGAGATGCAGTCCTCTTTGCGGCGGCACGTGGAGGAGGACCGCGAGCGCGTGGCGGCTCTTGATCAGCGGCTGGGCCAGCTCGCCCACCGCCTCGCCCACGACGGGGGCAGCAAGCACGAGCTGAGCTCCATCCAGGAAGAGCTGCGCAAGGTCACTTCGTTCTACCAGCTGTGAAATCGTAGCGGCCCGACGCCGTCCGCCGCAGCTCCAGCCGCGCCTTCCCCTCTCCCTCGACGCGCACGAAGCGCTCCCGCGGCTGATCCTCGTCGGACAGGCGCGTCCAATCGCCCAGGTCCCGCAGGACCCAAAGCTCCAGGCGGACCGGATGATTACCCGGCTCGACCCGTCCCTCCCAGCGCTTCTCATGCGAGCGCGGACCGGTGTCGGTCTGCCCGGCGGGCTGGCCGTCCACGAAAACCTTCGCGTAGGAGAGCCCGTCCTGATCCGCGCGCTCGATCACCTCGCTCAAGCTCACCTCCAGGTTCGGCGGCGGCCCGGAAGGCGGCGCCGGCCCGTGCGCCGGCCGCGGACCGGCGCACGCCGCCAGGCAAAGCACGACAGCGACTGCAACGCTTCTCCCTCTCCCCCATGGGGAGAGGGCAGGGTGAGGGAAAACCATCCTAACGCATCCTGACGCGGAAGGTGTACTTGTCACGCGTATTGGACTGGGTCGCGTCGGAGGGGCTGAGCCGCGCCGAATAAGTCCCGGGCTCGAGCGCCGTCTCCGATGAGATCGACTCCCCCGGTTTGCTCGCCGAGGCGGACTTGAGCTCGCGGTACTCCTGGTCGTACAGCGTCATCGTCGCGCGCACGTTCAGCACCCCGCTCAGCTCCAAGAGGACGGCGCCCTTCTGGTAGACGTTGAACTCGTACCAATCCACGTCGCCCTTCGGGGCGAAGTAGCCGTCCACCGGCTCGCCCACCTTGACGGCCTGCGCCGTGCCCGAGGCGTCGTTGAGCTCGTACTCGAGACCCGGCTGCCACGGGGTGAGCTTGCGCGTGAGGGTGTAGCTCTGTTTCGCGTCCGCTTTCTTGCCGCTCTTCTCGCTCACGACCAGATACTGCACGGGCCGCGCGCCGATGCCGGTCAGCACCTCCGGCTGCTCCTTGCCCATATTGTCGACGAGCAGGATGGGATTGCCCACCTAGTAAATTTTGACAAAATTGTAAATTTTGAGTCCTTTTTAAGGTCACCTTCTCTACTCTTTTCATTGTCATCTTTGAAACTAAATCTTGACCTAGACCAACCAGACAAAAAATAATAAATAGATGTCTATTAGACCGACCTCGACGTTGCCCTGCCAGGGCACGAGCTCCGTCACGATCTGGTATTCCACGTCCGCGTTCGCCGCGCGGCCCTTGGCGCGCAGCCGGAGCCGGTACTCGCCCGGCCCACGCACCCCGAAATTGCGGATCGTCTCCGCCTCGCCCACGCCTCCGGCGTCGGCCTCGCGGACCTTGTAGCCGTTGCCGTCGTAGACCTCCAGCACCGCATCGACGCTCGGCACCTCGCTCACGTCGATGTTGAGGATCTGCAGCCCCGAGGTCACGGCGATCCTGAACCAATCCTCCTCCTGCCCATCCTCGGCGAGGAGGTTCGTCGACGGGAAATAATGCCCCCGCATCGGCGTGCCGGGCTCGAGCACGGTCGCGCTCAGCGAGCTGTCATTGGGTTCGCGCTCGCGCCCGACGGAAGAGTCGAAACTCGTGCGCAGGCGGTATGGCTGGGTGAAATTGGTCGCCTTCGCGTTCTTGTTCGAGACGACGACGTACAAGCCGGCGGTGCTGATGCCGATGTCCAGCGCCTGCTCGTCGCCGCCGATGCCCGTCTCGTCGACGCGCTTGAGCTCGGTACGATCCGGCCCGCGGATGCTGAGCACCCAGTCCGCCTCACGGATGCCGGACAGGCGCGCCGACAAAACCCCATCGCGTGACGCCCGCACCAGATACCAGTCCACATCCGAGGGCGAGCCCAGCGCCCCCTCCGCGGTCCGCCCGGCCGGCAGCGGCGTCGCGTGGGCATAGTCGTCGTTGGGCTCTTTCTCCTTCACGACCCCGCAGGCGCAAAGGGCGGCGGCAAGCGCAAGGAACAAGATCGAGCGCGGCACGAGCCGATTCTAGCTTATAGTTGCCGTTGTTCTCCCTCTCCCCGCGTTCGGGGAGAGGGTAGGGTGAGGGCAGTCTCCGTTGTTCGTTGACCCTCGCCAGTCGGCCGAACCGTCTCAGCGCAACCCGACATCCACGCCGAGCGTTTTCTCCCGCGTCGCCATGCCGCCGGAGGAGGGGAACTTTTTCCCCGCTCACTCGTACTAGTGGTATGGGCGACCCGGTCGGACTCGATGTTGAATCCATGTCGATGCAGGAGCTGTTGGACCTCAACGCGAGGATCCTGCAACGGTATGGCTATCTGCGGGCCCTGCGCGATCGCGCGTTGCTCGACCGCCTGGTTGTCGGGGAGCATGTCAGCTTCTTCAGAGGCCACTACGAGGTGATCGGTCCGGTCGTCCGGGTCAACCAAAAGACCGTGACGGTCAGGGACGAGGACGACGGCAGGCTTTGGCTGGTCAGGCCAAGCCGCCTCACTCGAATGCCGTGGATAAAAGGCGGCTCGGAATGGATAAGACTCTGACGCTTTCCCCATTGACTTACATAGCGTATAGGCTATACTTGGGGCATGCATGAAGTTCCGGGTCTACTTCTATCGGTCGCCCGCTGGAAGATGCCAAGCCTGCGACTATGCCCGGGCCATGGACATCCATCACCAGGCCAAGGCAAAACGATGGTTCAAGGCCCTGGCGGAGATGGGACCGGGACTCCCAGAGGATTATGGGGAGCACCTTCGCGACGGGGTTTGGGAACTGCGGATCATCATCCAACGCCACCAGCATCGATTCCTGTATTCGTTCTGGAAGGAGCTCGTGGTGGTGACAAATGCATTCATGAAGAAGTCCCACGCGGTTCCGGATGCTGAGATCGAGAAATCTCGCAGGATGATGACTGAATGGATCGGTCGTCGGGGTTGGGAGAAGCTATGAAGAAGAGGAAGTCCGCGATCGCTCTGGATGAGGTTTTTGCCAGGTCAGAAAGAGACCCGCGGTGGAAGGCTGCCTACGCAAAGGCCGACGTGGAGGTGCGGATGGCGATTCAGATTGCAAAAGCCAGGGAGCGGGCGCGGCTGACTCAGAGTCAACTGGCTCATGCCATTGGAACCACACAGTCGGTCATCTCTCGAATAGAGCGGGCGGACCAAAACTTGACCTTGGCAACTCTTTCGAAGATCGCAAGTGCGCTGAACACGCACCTCGTAATTCAGCTTCGATAAAGAGACGACGCCGAACATCCGCTTCAGTCGAACGCGGCAAGTCCGAATAAACCTCCCGCCACTAGAGATTGTGAAGGCCGACCCGGCTGCAAGGTCCGGCGGTGCGTTGGAGCGCCGCGCGCAAGCTACGGCAGGGGCTTGGTCGGCCGGCCGCGGCAGAGTTCCTTGACGAACGACATCCAGATCGGCGCGGCGATACGGCCGCCCACGGCGGTGGGACCGATCTGGTTGCGCATGTCGTCGTAACCCACCCAGACGGCCGCCGCCATGTCGGCCGTGTAGCCGGCGAACCACGCGTCGCGGCAGTCATCGGTCGTGCCGGTCTTTCCGACGGCGGGAACGGTGAAGCCCGTCCGCTGCACGGCGGCATAGGCCGATCCGCCCGGCTCGAGCACCCCGCGCAGCACCGCGGTCATCGTGGAGCACACCGCCGGCTCGAGCAGCGAAGCGGAGGAAGGCGCCGGGCCGCCCATCTCGAGCGCCTTGCCGTCGCGGTCCTCGATCGCGCGGAAGAAGTAGGGCTCCACGGAGCTTCCGCCGTTGGCAAGTACGGCGTTGGCGCGCGCCAGCTCCAGCGGCGACAGGTCGAAGGTGCCGAGAGCGAGGGTCAAGTTGCGCGGAAAGCGTTCCTCCGGCGCGCCCGAAGAGGCCGACAGCAGGCGGATCACGGGCCCGACGCCCGTCTTCTCCAGCACGCGGATGGCGACGGTGTTGATGGACTGGTGGACGGCGGTGGAGAGCGTCACCTCGCCCCGGTACTTGCGGTCATAGTTCTTGGGGCTCCACGTCTCGCCGCCGAAATGATAGGTCAGAGGCTCGTCGATGATGCGGTCGTCCGGCTTGAAGCGGCCGGAGGCGAAGGCCTCGGCGTACACGAAAGGCTTCACCGCCGAGCCGATGGGCCGGCGGATGTCGACGGCGCGGTTCAGCTGGTTCTGGAAATTGAAGCCGCTGCCTCCGGCCAGGGCGAGGATCGCTCCGTCGGAAGCGCGCACGGCGGCCAACCCGCCCTCCAAATGCGGCCCTTTCGGGCGGCCGAACTCGCGCTGGAGCTCCGCCAAGCCCGCGCGCAGGGCGTCCTGCGCCGCCTTCTGCGCGTCCAGGTCGATCGTGGTGCGCACCCGCAGGCCGCCCTTCAGGATGCGCTCTTTCGGATAGCGCGCCTCCAGGTGCCGCCGCACGAACTCGACGACGTAGGGCGCCTCGTTGACCCGCGTGCGCCAGAACGAGACCTCGGGAACGCCGCCGCGGGCGGCCAGGAGCTCGCGGGCCTCCCGCACGTAGCGGTTCACCGACCTCTCCGGGATGAAGCGCAGCTTCGCCATCCTCGTCAGCACCGTGCGCGTGCGCGCCTCGGACAGCGCCGGATTGTCGAACGGCGAGTACTTGGCCGGGTTCGGGATGACGCCGACGAGCATCGCGCTCTCCGCCAGCTGCAAAGCCCGCGCGGGCTTGCCGAAATAATACTGCGCCGCCGCCTCGATGCCGAAGCAGGAGCGCCCGAAGTAGGCGAAGTTCAGATACATGAGGAGGATCTGGTCCTTCGTGAACTTCTCCTCGAGCTTCCGCGCGCAAAAGAGCTCGAAGATCTTGCGGCCCGCGGTGCGCCGCCGGGTCGTGAACATCACCTTCGCGAGCTGCTGCGTGAGCGTGCTCCCCCCCTGGCGCAGGTGCAGGTGCCGCAGGTTGACGAGCATCGCGCGCGCCAAGGCGCGCCAGTTGACGCCGTGGTGCCGATAGAACGTGGCGTCTTCGGAGGCCACCAGCGCCTTCTTGAGGTAATCGGGAAGCTCGGCCGGGTCGCGGACGTAGACTCCCTTCTCCGCCGAGAACTCGCCGATGAGCCGGTCCTGCGCGTCGAAGATGCGCGTGGGCTCGGCGGCGACCGCGAACTTCGAGGCCATGTACGGCACCTCGAAGACCTCGTCCTCCCCCAGCAGATACTCCTCCCGGCCCGGCTGGGTGAGGTTGAGCCAGTACTGGTCCATCTTCTCGACGATGACCGGCTCCATCCGCCGGTACGTCCACCATCCCCGTAGCGTGATCAGGGCCAGGCCCAGCGCGGCCAGCGCGGCGGCCAAGGCACTCAGGCGGACGAGACGGCGCATGACATCCCTATATCAATTTAAGGAGCGGGCTATTTCAGCTTCTCGAGCATCCGTCGACCGTCGGCCAGATCGTCCGGGAACTCGGCGGGATCGTCGGGGGGCTTCACGGCCGGCAGGCGCTCCAAGACAGCCCGGGCTTCGTCCTTCCTGCCGGCGTCCAGGTACGCCTCGGCAAGGTCGCAGTGAACCGACGTGTTGTTGGGCGCCGCCGCGAGCGCCTTCTCGAGATAGGCGAGACCCTGAACCTTCGAGCCTCCCGCCATGCGGGGCAGCTGCCGGTACAACTCGCCCAAGATATGGTAGGCGCCGCCGTGATTGGGATCGAGCGCCAGCGCGGCCTCCATCTCCTTGCGGATGGGCCCGACCAGGAACAGCGAGTGCATGATGCCCTGCGTCTGGCCTCGGCGGCCGTACGCGAACCCGAGGATGAAATGCGCCTGCGCGTCTTTAGGGTCGAGCTCTACCGCGCGCCGGGCGGACATCTCGGCCTCTTTGAAGAGATCGATCTTTTTCGACTTCTTCTTCTCCCTTTCCCCTTGCCGGATCAGGCAGCGGCTCAAGCGCCACAGCGCCGGCTCGTCTTCCCTCATGCCCAGCCGCTGGCGGAGGATCTGCTCCGCCCGGTCGAGGTTTCCGGGCTCGTTGCGGCTGAAATAGAGCCGGTCGGCCTCGGCCAGAGTCCCCGTGGACGCCGTGGTCTGCGCCCCGGCCGGCGCCGCCAGCAGGATCATCATCCAGGAGCAGGGCACGAGGGCCCTCAGCTTGGGGCTCACCTCAAAGGCGGACGCCGCCGGCCGTCATCTCATCTTCCCAGCCGGCTCAGATGCTGGCGCATCATGCAATCGTCGGTGACCACTTTGAGCCCGCTGCGGCGGGCCAGCTCCACCGCTTCGGGCGCCTCGATGCCGTCCTGCAGCCAGACGGCCTTCGCCTTGATCTCGATGGCGTCCTTAATGATCTCCGGCACGTGCTCGGCCTTGCGGAAGACGTCCACGACTTCGACGGCCTCGGGGATGTCGCGCAAGCTGGGGTAGCAGGTCTCGCCGAAGATCTGCCGGTGGGCGGGGTTGACCGGGATGACGCGGTAGCCGGCCTCCATGAGATATTGCGCGACCTGATTCGACGCCCGCTCGCGCTTAGGCGAGCAGCCAATCACGGCCACGACCTGGAACTTCAGGATATCCTCGATGTCGCGGTTGGCATTAGCCATGTGGATAAGGGTGGGTATTTGCTTGAGCCCATCCTAGCAATTTGCC
>JAPLKK010000157.1:9133-24598 GCA_026388115.1 Elusimicrobiota bacterium
ACTGTTGCCTGAGGGAACGCCGATGACCGAGCCACGACCGGACCACCGCCGCGAGACCGCCGTCGCCTTGATCCTGCTGGTCATCTTTGGGATCGCCGCCGGCGCCGCGTGGCGCCGGTGGATGACCGGGACGGGGCCGGTCGCCCAGGCGCCGGCGGCGGGCGCCGTGTTCCCGGGCGCCGCGCTCTCCGACCGCTCGGCCACGCTGTGGGCGCGCCTCTTGGCGGCGCTCGGGCTGCCCGCCGGCAAGCGACTGAGCTTCGACCAGCTCTCGGAGATACTCGTCGGCCACAGGGACGAACCGTTGGCCCGCGCCTTCGCCGCCGATTTCATGCGCGAGCCCGAGCTGAAGGCCGTCTGGGACGAGTTCCGGAACTCCCGCGAGGCCCTCGATGCCTCGCGGCTGGCCGACAGGCTGCGCGACTCCGGAGCCTTCGCTCGCCTGCTCAACCGCTACGGCGAGGAACCGGCGTTCGGCCGTCTCGGAGATACCGTCGCGAGGGAGATGACCGCGAAGGCGCTCCCCGCAATGGACTCGATCACGCTGCACCAGGAAGGATCGGCGCGGTCCGCGGCCCAGACCAGCCGGGCGCGCCAAGACTTCGCGCCCCCCGCGGCCGCCGCCCCGCCCGCCGCGCGACGAGCGATAGTGACGCACGCCGCCCCCCGGGACGGCGAAGCGGAGGGAGACGTCTCGTCGGCGCCCGCGTCCGAAGCCGGCCCCGGGGCCGCGACGTCGCTCGACGCCAAGCGGCGTTTCGAGAAGCTGGCGGCGGCGGGCAACACCGCGGATTTCAACGCTATCGCCTCGCTGTTCACGAAGATGGACAAGGGCTCGCGCGACCGGATCGTGGCCAACCTGGATGCCAAAGGGAACGTGTGGATGGCCTGCTTCCGCGCGGGGGAGAAGCGCGTCTGCGAGAACGCTCTGAAGACCTGCGCGCAAGACCCGGAGTGCGCGCCGGCCATCCCGCGCATACCGCCGGAGCCGCCGGATCCGTATCTGAACGCGGGCTCCGCGGGGCCGTCCGGCGGCGGCGGCCGCTCGGGTTGCCCGGGCCCGAACTGCGACCAGTGCGACCCGAACGCGACGGAGGGAGCCTGCGGTCAGTTCAACATCGACCACCCCGGCGACGCTCACGGGACGATGATCACTCCGAACGGAACCTCCGACTCCTCCCAGGGCAACAGCTCGTACGACAGCCCCCCCGACAAGATCGACACCGGACCATCCAACCGCGTTCAAACCGGACCGTCGCCGGGGCAGAAGGAAAGGGACGAAGGCGACAAGGACGACGACGGCCCCAGGAACAAGGGACGTTAGATGCCTTGGCGCTCGGTCGCCGGGGGAGCGGCCCTGCTGATCGCCAGCGCGTTCCTGGGGTCTTTGCTCTTCGCTCCCTCCCGCCCTCCGGCGCCCAGCCCGCCCGCGTCCAGTGTCGGCGCGGCCTCGCCGCAGGAGGCCCCGCCGCTCGACCCGCGCGAGGTGGCCGCGATGCTCGCCGAGCACAAGGAAGATCCCTCCCTGGCACAGTTCGGCTCGGAGTTCTTGAGCGACCCGTCGCTGCGGGCCATCTGGGAAAGCTACCAGAAAGACGCCGACCTCGAGGGCCTGATGAAGAGGCTGCAGCGTTCGCAGCGATTCCTCGACCTGTACCGGCGCTCTTCCGCCGACCCCGCGTTCAGAAGGTCGGTGGAAGCCTTGGTCCACGACCCCCGGCTCGACGCTCCGCTGCGGACCGGCAAGCTCCGATTCCCCGACGTCGGAGAGGAACTCGGGAATTAGTCGGGTCGCCGGACAAAGTGTTATACTAACTCGCTTTTCCGCCTCGGACCATGTCCCAATCCAAGACCGACACGAAGGCTGGCGCGCTTGTCTATCGATATCATGACGGGCTGTACGTCAATTTCACGAACAGGTGTCCTACCGCCTGCCGCTTCTGCATCAAATTCACGTGGAAGATGCAGTATCGCAGCCACGACCTCAAGCTCAACGGACATGAGCCGTCCACGGCCGAGGTGCTCGACGCCATCGATTCGGCGGGCCGCGAGCGGGCTTTTGACGAGATCGTCTTCTGCGGCTACGGCGAGTCCACGTACCGCTTGGCGGACATGCTCGCCGTCTGCGAGGAGCTCAAACGCCGCACTCCGCGCGCGCGCCGGCGGCTCAATACGATCGGCCTTGGGAACCTGATCAACGGCCGCTCGATCGCGGCCGAGCTCGCCCGCGGCCTCGATTCCGTATCGGTGAGCCTGAACACGGCCGACCCGCGGCAATGGGTCGAGATGCACAACCCGCTCGAGCCCTTCGCCAAGGACGGCTTCGAGTCGGTCAAGCAGTTCATCCGCGAGTGCGCGGCCGTGATCGGCGACACGACCGTCACGGCGGTCAAGCGGGCGGGAGTGGACCTCGACGCCTGCCGCCGCTTGGCCGAGAGCCTCGGGGCGTGCTGGCGCGAACGGCCCTACCTCGACGATTACGAATCGAAATAAGCAGTAATGGAGCCTGTCTCGCGCAGCCGCGCCGCCTTCTGGATCCTGGTCGCCGCCTTCGTCGCGGTCGCGGCCGTCCCCTCGGTCGTGCTGATGGAATCGGTCCAGCGCTACGTCGATTTCCTGTCGGGCTGGAACCCCGCCGTCCTGCGAGCCCGATCCACCTCGCGCCTGCCGCACCGCGGCCCGCGGGCCGCCGACGCGACGCTGCCGGCGATGCGCTTCGTCGAGTTCAAGCTCAAAGCGCCCAAGGCCAAGCATGTCCTGCTCGCCGGCGACTTCAACCAGTGGCGGCCCGAGACGTTGCCGCTGACGCGCGGCAGGGGCGGCGTCTGGCAGACGCTGCTGCCGCTGCCTCCGGGGCGGTACAGCTATCTCTTCCAGGTCGACGGCGAATGGACGCCGGACCCTGATCCCAAGACCCCAAGAACGGGACGGTTCGATGATCGCCCCGCCTCGCTGAAGGAGGTCGAATGACGCGCCGGCTGCTGCTGGCGACCCTGCTCGCCTGCTGTGCGAGGGCACAGGCGGCCCAGAAGCCGATATCGCTCCTATGGGTCCCCGGCGGGCCGATCGACGCCCAAGGCCTGAACAAGCTGATCGAACGCCGCCCCGAGCTCCGCCTGTCGATCGGCGTCGCGCCGGAGGACCTGCCCGCGCTTTCGACGGCCTCCGCCGCCCTCGGCGCCCTGTGGGCGTCAGGCCATGTCGAGTTCGTCCTCAGGCTCGACGGCGACCCCGTCCTGACGGCCGCGCCCGCCACGCGCCGCGAGCTCACGCCGCTGGTGGCGGCATCGAGCCGGACCATCTCGCGCGCTCTCGGCAAGGCTCCGGAAGGCTTCGTGCCCGGCGCCGGGGCTCTCGACGAGTCGGCGGCGGCGACGCTCGGCGCAAGAGGCTTCAAGTGGGCCGTCGCCGGCGCCGCGGCCTCCGCCGAGCCGTACCGGCTGGACGGGGGCATCGTCGTCATCCCGGCTCGCGCGCATTCCGACGACTGGCCCGCCCGCCCCGCCCGCGAGGAGGCCGTCGTCGTTCTCGACGAGAATGCCGGCGCCCCCCCCCTGGGCTCCGGCCTCGCCGCGATCGAACGCCTGGCGGAAGCCGCGGCGCGTCCATGGCAGCTGGTCTCCGCGCGCGCTTCGGCGGCCGCGCCGGGAACGCTCGCCTCGGCCGCGCCGTCGTGGTTCGGCGAGACGCCGCCCTGGCAGCGTCCTGAGCGCGCGCGCGCCGTCGAGGAGCTGCGCAAGGCCGCCGACGCGGTGGAGCGCTATCAGAACTCGGGCGCCGCGCAGCTGGGCCTCATCGACAAGGCTTCGAGCTTGCTGCGGCCGCTGGAATCCGAGCGGTACCTGCTCGGCGCCGCGCCGGAGGCTCAGTTCGACGCCGCCGTGGCCAAGATCTACGAAACGCTGGGCCAGCGGCCGCCCGCGGGGATGACAGCCTCGGTCGCCGCCGAGGCGGGTCTGGTGCGCGCCCAAGCCGAGCCGGGACGCATCGTCCTCGAGAACGCGCCGGCGCCGCCGGGCGCCCCGGCGTGCCGGCTGGAGCGGCTCGAGCTCGATTTTGACGCCGAAGACGTGGACTTCCGCGTCGTCTTCGCGACGGGCGGCTGGCCGGCCGCCGGCCCCGCCGCGGACGTGTACGTCGACATCAACCACCGGCCCGGCACGGGCTCGCCGGAGCTGTTGCCCGGCCGCGCGGCGTTCACGCGCGCCGCGGACGCCTGGGAATTCGCTCTCGCCCTCTCGTCGGCAGGCGCGGATTTCTACCGCTGGGGGCCCCAGGGCATCGCCCTGGCGAAGCACCTGAAGGCCTCATGGGACCCGTCCTCCGCCGCGCTGGCTGCCTCGGTCCCGACGACCCTGCTGAAGGGCAGTCCCGGCTCCTGGGGCTATCTCGCCTTTTGCGTCGAGCCGGGACCGGACGGAGCGCGGCTGCTGACCGCGTTGGCCCCGCGCGCCGAGCAGGCCCAGCTCACCAGCCCCAAGGCCGCCGCCAAGCCCCGCTTTTCCGCCCAGCGCCTCGACCCGACCCAAGCGGCGAGGACCCGGGAGGACGCTCCATGAAGGCGAGCCGCTCTCTCTGAGCATCAAACCCTAGGAATCCTTCCCCCAGGGAACGCTGCCGGCGTCAGGGCTCGTAGTAGATGCTGCGGATCAGCTCGCGCGCGCGGCCGTGGGTGTCCAAAGCCTGGATCTTGAAGCGGTTGGAGCCTTCCTTGAGCAGGACGTCGAGGCTGAAATTGCCGTCCTCGTCCATGCGCATGCGGCGGCCGTTCACGGTGAGGGTCAGGTCCTTGTCGGCGCGGCCCATGATGCGGTACTTGGGCACGCGCGTGTAATCTTCCATCTCCTCGGGCCGGACGATCTCCACGTGGCCGTGGAAACGGTCCTCGTCGACGTTCGGCAGCTGCGAAGGCTCGGGCACCGAGTACGTGCGCGCCTGCGAGAAGCGGCCTTGCGCCCCGAACAGGTCTCTCGCCGCGACGCGGACCCAGTAGACGCCCGGCGCGACGGCGCGCGTGAGGTCGATCGGCAGGTCCGCCTCGAAGATGCGATCCACCATGATCCTGGCGAAATCCTCGTCCTTCGATATCTGGATCGACCACGCCGAGAGCGGCTCGATGTTGAGAGCCTTGAGGTCGGCGCCGATCTTCGTGATGTCGTGGACGATGCCGTCCCGGGTCCATTTCGGCGTGGGCACGCCCCGGGCCGCGGCCGCCTTCTTCGCCGCGGCGCCGGGCTCCTCGAGCTTCTTGTCGAAGACGTCGCCGCCCAGGATGCGCGCCTGGAACAGCGCCGTGTCCGGCAGCTTCACCGGCTCCAGCGGCTCGCTGTCGACCGGCACCTCGGTCGAGTAGCCTCCCTTGACCTCGATGCCCTTGCTGCCCTTGGTGGCACCCTTGACCTCCGCCAAGCCGGTGTACACCTGCACGACGGTGCTCAGGTCGTCGCGGATCGAGGCCGAGAACCGCGTGTTGCCGGCCTTCGGCGTGATCAGCGCCGACGAGGTGATGACGCGGGAGGGGCCCGCGGAGTGCACCTCGCCGCGCAGCAGCTCGAGGTCGGCGTCCTTGCTCCGCGGCTTGAGGATGGCCATCGAGTTCTCGTCGAGGTTCAGGATCTCGCCGGTGACGAAAGCGACGCGCGCCCGCGAGCTCGTCATCGTGCGCAAGGCGTCGTCTTTGAGGAGCAGCATGTCGAGCGCGGCCGGCTTCCACTCGGGCGTCTCGCGCTTGCGCGCGACCACCTCGTTGATCAAAGCGACCAGCGTGGCGGCCAGCATGCTGTCCTTGATGAGCGTCACGGGCACCTTCAACACCATGCCCGGCAGAGTCACCGTCGGGTCCGAGGTCGGCAGGCGGTTGTACTCCAGGAGCTCGTTCCAGCGCGTGGGGTCCTTGAGGTAGGCGTGGGCGATGCCCCACAGGGTGTCCCCCGGCTTGACCGCCACGGTCTGGAAGCGCTGCTCGGGCGCCTCTCCCGACAGCGGCGCGGCGAGGCCCGCGGCCAGCGCGAGCGCGAGCAGCCGTCTCATGACGCCGCCTCCCGGCCGTGCTCGGCCAGGTCGCAGCTGGCCCCCGCCTTGAGCGCGGGGTCGTCCGCCGCCGAGGCGGGCTGCTTGCGCGCCACCTTCCCCCCGGTGGCGTAGACCAGGTCTTTCGGGATGCGGAACAGGAAGCGCGCCCCCTTGCCCGGCTCCGACTCCGCCCAGATCTGGCCCAGATGGGCCTCGACGATGTGGCGGCAGATGGTGAGCCCGAGACCCGTGCCGCCCTTGCGCTGGCCGGGCACCTGCTCGAACTTCTCGAAGATGCGCTCCAGATGCTCCGGCGGGACGCCCTCGCCGTCGTCGGCCACGCAGACCTTGACGTGCTCCGGCTCGTCGGAGACCGTGACCTTGACCTGTCCGTCCTCCGCCGCGAACTTGATCGCGTTGCCGGCCAGATTGGTGATGACGCGTTCCAGCAGGTCCCCGTCCGCCTCGAGCTTGAACTCGCTGGGGGCCTCGAGCGCGACTTTGAGCCCGCGGCGCTGGGCCAGCGAGCCGAGCAGGCCGATGGCGCGCGCGGCCACCTCCGCGACGGAGACCTCCTTGAGCTTCAGCTCCATGCGCCCGGCCTCGAGCTTGGCGAGGTCGAGGATGTTGTTGACCATGGCCAGCAGGCGCGTGCAGGCCTTGCGGATGGACTCGACCATCGACTTCTGCTGGTCGTTCAGCGTGCCCACCACGCCCTTGAGCAGGAATTCCGCGAACCCGATCGCCGAGCCGACGGGGTTGCGCAGGTCGTGGGTGATGGACTGGAGGAACTCCTCTTTCATCTTGTCGAGCTGCTTCTCGACCGTCACGTCGCGCACCGCAGCCACGACGCCGAGCGACGTGCCCTTCTCCGGCACGCGGACCGGCTGGGCGGAGATGCGGAGGATGCGGCGGTACTGGTCGGTGGAGAGGTCGATCTCCCGAAAGACGTTCTCCTTCGGGTCGGCCGCCACCTGCATCAAAGCTTCCTGCACCGGCGAGGCGACGACCTCGTCGAGCCTGCGCCCCTCCAGCCCCTCATGGGACTCGATGCCCAACAGCTCCTTCGCGCGCCGGTTGGCGAGCTGGATGCGGCCGTCGTAATCGAGCATCAGGATGCCGTCGCCGATGGAGAAGAGGATCGCCTCGGTCTTGGTCTGCTCGCGCAGCAGACGGTCGATCTGCATCTCGGCGTACGACTTGAGCTTGGCGACCATCACGTTGAAGGTATCGGCGAGGTCGCCCAGCTCGTCGTGCGTCGAGATGACCACCGGGGCGGGGAAGCTCCCCTCGGATATCTCGGTCGCGGCGCGCGTGAGGACGAGCATCGGCCGCGTCAGCTGCCGGGCCATGAACGCCGCGACGGTGAAGGCGATGGCCGCGAACAGCACGAAGACGATCATCGCGGTCTGGCGCATCTTGCGCGCCGCCAGGTAGGCCTCGGAGCGCGGCTGCTGGATGAGCACGGCCCCGCTGATGCTCCCCACGGGCGCGTACGCGCCGACCTGGTCGACGCCCAGGCCGTCCTTGTATTCGCTGGAGCCGACGGAGCGCGCGGACAGCGCCTGCTGGACGAAGGGCCATCGCGGAAGGGTCGCGCGCAGCTGGGGCGTGAGGCGCCCGGGCGGATACATGAGGGGCTGGCCATGCTCTCCCACGATCATCGCGAAGCCAGTGCCGCCGACGCGCTCGGCGCCGACGGAATCCCACAGCTGCTTCAGGACGGAGGAGACGCGCAGGCAGAGGCTCGCGTTCAGCGGATAATAGATGTCGAGCGACGGCGGCCCCCCCTCGTGCGCCGTGACCCACAAGGTCCGCGCCTTGCCGCGGACGAACTCCTTGAAGCCGGGGTCGTCGGCCCGCGACACCAGCATCGGCGCCGCCGTGAGCGCCGGGTTGTAGACCTTGAGCAGCTCCATCCCGTTGGAGCGCACGACCGCGATCTCCTGGATGTCGCCGTTGGAATCGATGAGGCTGCGCAGCAGGTCCTGCTTCTCCGTCCAGCCCATGCTGGATTTCTGGACGGCGTTGAGGCTGAAGCGCAGCGAGTCGTCGAGCGAGCGGAGGTCGGAGCGCACGCGCTCGGCGAGCTTCTCGGCGAGCTTCGTCTGCAGCTCGAGCACCGAGGCCTGGATACCCTCCTGGCTGATGCGCATGAGGAGGAAGCCCATGAGCACCGCCGGGATGACGGCGAGGCTCACCATGACGACGATGAACCGGAAATAGATGCCCGAGCGGAGGAAACGCATATCGGCGCAGTCAAAGGATAGACTTACCGTTAGGCCGCGTCAATACCGAGTTTGACAACCGGCGTCAGGCTCTATTCTCCCGCTCCCGCCTACGGTGGGAGCGGGCCGGGGTAAGGGCTTATCGGCTGACGCCCGCCGCGACGGAGGCCAGGATGCGGCGCGTCATCTCGGGGCCTTTGACGGGCATCACGAAGGCGTTCTTCATCCCCGGGTCCGCGGTGCCTCCGACGCTCAAGGTGAGCGCGCCGGGCAGCGCCCTCTCCATGTCGCGGTCGGTGCCGTTGCCGGTCGCCGGCTCCGGCTGGCCGCTGAGGCGCTCGCCGAGCCGGCGCGCGGCGCCGATGAGCCGCTTGTGCGCGTCCGAGACCGCTCGAGGCTTGGGCGCGAACATGCTGTCGCCCAGGATCAAGGAATCGGCCGCCGTGGCACCGACGAGCGCGGCCACGCGGCGCACGGCGAGCGACTTGTCCAGCTTCGAGAAGGTGACGTAGGGCGGCAGCGCGGCGTCCTTGGCGAGCCGCGGCTCGACCTCGTAGTCCACGCCGCGGCTCTTCAGCTCCTCTTGGAACGCGGCCGCCACGCGCTTCACCGCAGCCTCTTCGGTGCCGGCCTTCAGCATGATGGCGTAGCCGTAAGGGCTCGCGCTCTCGGAAGGGATGTTCTGGGAGCCGTCATGCAGTTCCGCTCCGAGGCCGGCCAAGCGGGCCTTGACGGCGTCGGCGGCCCCGCGGACGGCTTGGACCACGGGAGGCTCGAGCGCCGGCTCCTCTTGCACGAGTCTCGGCTGCCCGTCGGAGTCGTAGCGCAGGATGCGCCCGCCCTTGTTGGCCGCCACCCACAGCCCCGCGCGGTCGGCCGCGGGGATGGATTCCAGCGACTCGAGGATGGTGACGGACTTGGAGCCGGGCTTCTTGGTGTCCGGCCGGTCGGTGATGACCACGACGGTCTTGCCGGCCTTGAGCACCGAGGTGATGGCGGCCACGGTCTCGGGCGAGGCGACGCCCGCGAACTTGTCGAGCGTGTCGTCGTAATCGGAGAAGACGTGGCGCTTGGCCGCCGCGTGCCTGAGGATCCGGGAGGCGAGCGCATGCGAAGCGACCGGCAGGGAGAACGCCAAGCCGAACGTGATCGCGAGCCTGGCGAGCGTTCGGCGCGAGAACCCGTAGCCAGCCCGGTGGCTCAAGCCGTCCCACGCCGGCCTGAGCTTCGGCGCCACAGGCGCCGCCCTCGGAGACCTGGGCGCGGCCGAGACCGGCGCGAGGCTCGCGGCGCTCCGGCTGCCTGCCAAGGCGGCCGGGGCGCGTTCGGCGTCGGCCGCCGCGAGAGTCGGAAGATCCGTCCGGGCGGCGCTTCCCGCCAGGGCGGCGAGCACGCGTTCGCCCAAACTGGAGGCCTCCTCGCCGCTAGCGCGCGAGACGGGTCCGGCAGCCTCGATCTCCTTCGATACGGCGAGCGCTCGGGCCTCGGTCCGCGCGCCCGACGCCTGCGCCGCCTGCGCGATCGTCGCGGGTACTGGCGCGGCGGAGGCCGCGAGCTTCACGTTGCCAAGGGCGACCGTTCGCCCTCCCTCTCCCGCGAAGCGGGGGAGGGCAGGGGTGAGGGCAAGCCCTGCGCCGGCAGGAAGAAGGGCAGGAGTGAGAGCAATCCCAACGCCGCTCGGCTGCAGGGCGAGCGCCATGGAAGCCGCCGGAGCGGGAAGGAGGAGGGGCGCCACGGGCGTGACGGGCACGACGATCGCCGGCGCGGCCGCCGCCTCCACCACCTGGGCCCAGGCCTGCCGGGACGTCGCCCCCGGCGATAGGACGACGAGCGCGGCGGCGAGCGTCGCGGCGACGCCTTGCTTCAGGACGCGGACCATGTGCGGCCTCCCTGCGAACAAAGGGTAGCACGGGCCGGCAGGCCCTCCCTTGGCCTTTCGGGCACGAAGAAGCGGTTTTTGGACCCATGCCGCATTGGGTCCGTCGAGCCGGCTTCAGCTCGAGCGCGGCCCGAACCCGTTTGACATGCCGCGCGATTGCGGGTATATAAGAAGAGGATGTACCTCGACCGAACGGAGCCGCTGGTCTTCATCTACCGCTTCCGCTTCCCGCGCAAGCGCGTCAACATCACCGTGCGCCTGAACCCTCAGACCCTGCATGTCGTCGGCGACGGCGCAAAGGAGCCGGCCTCCTGGTGCCGCCTGGAGCACCACCAGTGCCCGAATTGCCCGCTCCAGCGCAAGGAGCACCCCTTCTGCCCGGTCGCGGCCAACCTCGAGGATGTCGTCGTCCGCTTCAAGAACATGATCTCGTTCAAGCGGGTCGAGTTGACGGTGAGCCGCGGGCTGCGCCACGCGTCCAAGATGACCACCGCCGCCGACGGCCTGGCCTCGCTGATGGGGATCCACATGGCGGGCAGCGGCTGCCCCATCCTGGACCGTCTGCGGCCGATGCTGCTCACGCATACCCCTTTCGCCAGCGGCATCGAGACCTTCTACCGCTCCTTTTCGACGCATCTGATGCGGCAGTTCTTCGTCCGTCGAGGCGGAGGCAGGCCCGATTGGACGCAGAGGGGCATGGAGCGGGCCGCGCAAGAGGTCCAGAGGGTCAACCGCGCCTTCGCCAAGCGCCTCGTCAACGCCGGGATGAAGGACGCCGTCCTCAACGGGCTGGCGCAGCTCGACGCGTTCGCCAACCTGATCGACGAGCCGCTCTTGAGCGCGGAGCTCGATCGGGTCCAGAAGTTCTTCCGGCCCGGAGCCTAACTCCTCGTCAGCTTCTTGTAATGGATGCGGTGCGGGTGCGCCGCTTCTTCTCCGAGGCGGCGGACGCGGTCAGCCTCGTAGTCCGAGTAGTTCCCCTCGAACCACACGGCGCGGCTGTCGCCCTCGAAGGCGAGGATGTGGGTCGCGATGCGGTCCAGGAACCACCGGTCGTGGCTGATGACGACCGCGCAGCCCGCGAAGTTCTCGAGGGCGTCCTCGAGGGCGCGCAGGGTGTTCACGTCGAGGTCGTTGGTCGGCTCGTCGAGCAGCAGCACGTTCGCTCCGGCCTTGAGCATCTGGGCGAGATGGACGCGGTTGCGCTCGCCGCCCGATAGCTGGCCGACCTTCTTCTGCTGGTCGGGGCCGAGGAAGTTGAAGCGGCCCACATAGGCCCGCGACGGGAGGACGCGCTTGCCGAGCTGGACCGTCTCGGAGCCTCCGGAGATCTGCTCCCAGACCGTCTTCTCCGGATCGAGGATGTCGCGCTCCTGGTCCACGTAGCCGAACACCACGCTCTCGCCGACGCGCAGCACCCCCGCGTCCGGATGCTCCACACCGGTGATCATCTTGAACAGGGTCGTCTTGCCCGCGCCGTTGGGGCCGATGATGCCCACGATGCCGCCCGGAGGCAGATTGAAGCTCATGTCCTCGACGAGGAGATTCTCGCCGAAGGACTTCGCCACGCTTTTCGCCTCGACGACCAGGCCGCCCAAGTGCGGCCCGGGCGGGATGAAGATCTCGAGGTCGGACTGCTCGTTCTCGTGCTCCTCGGAGAGCATCTGCTCGTAAGCCTGGATGCGCGCCTTGCTCTTCGATTGGCGCGCCCTGGGCGACATGCGGATCCACTCGAGCTCGCGCTGGAGGGTCTTCTGCCGCTGGTCCTCCTGCTTCTGCTCGAGCGCGAGGCGCTTCTGCTTCTGCTCGAGCCAGGAGGAGTAGTTGCCCTTCCAGGGGATGCCCTCGCCGCGGTCGAGCTCCAGGATCCATTCGGCCACGTTGTCGAGGAAGTAGCGGTCGTGAGTGACGGCGACGACGGTGCCCTTGTACTGGCGCAGGTGCTGCTCGAGCCAATGCACCGACTCGGCGTCCAGGTGGTTCGTCGGCTCGTCGAGCAGGAGGATGTCCGGCTCCTGGATGAGCAGGCGGCACAAGGCGACCCGCCGCCGCTCGCCGCCGGACAGCAGCGCGACCGAGGTGTCGGCCGGCGGGCAGCGCAAAGCGTCCATCGCCACGTCGAGCTTGCTGTCGATCTCCCAGGCGCCCGCCGCTTCGATCTTCTCCTGGAGCTTGCCCTGCTTGTCGAGCAGCTTCTCCATGTCCGCGGGGGACAGGTTGGGGTCGCCGAGCTTGGTGGAGACGTCCTCGAAGTCCTTGAGCAGCTTGATGGTCTCCGCCGCGCCTTCTTCGACGACGGCGCGGACCGTCTTGGACCTGTCGAGCTGGGGCTCCTGCTCCAAGAGGCCGACGGTATAGCCCTTGGAGAGAAGGACTTCCCCTCTGAAATCGGTGTCCACGCCGGCCATGATGCGCAGCAGGGTGGATTTACCGGACCCGTTCAGGCCGAGGACTCCGATCTTCGCGCCGTAGTAGAAGCCGAGGTAGATGTCCTTCAAGACCTGCTTCTTCCCATGGAGGCGGCTCACCTCTTTCATGGAAAAAATGACCGTCCCGGAAACCGTGTCGCCCATAGCGCGTCAGGATACCAAACTTAGCTCTCCCTCTCCCGCCTCCGGCGGGAGAGGGTCGGGGTGAGGGCTCATAAGGGAACTATTCCCCTTCCCGTTCGTACATGTGAGAGGGAGGCATCCACATGGACCAGCGCGTCCCGGCGACAAGGATCCGAGTGAGGCCGGGCGACCCCGGCCGACTGATCGTCGAGCTGCCGTACTCGCCCGAGCGGGTCGCGGCGATCAAGACCGTCCCGGGGCGAAGGTGGCACCCGGACGGGAGATATTGGAGCGTCCCGCATACGCCGAACATGCCGAGGCTGCTTGCCACGACCTTCGCGCCGGAGCCGGTGGAATTCGCCGCGCCGCTGACGCCGCAACCGGAACGTGCGGCGGCAGACAGTCCCGACCCGCGGCGCAACTTGCTTCTAGACCGCGCTCGAGCGGCGCTCCGGGCCCGCCACCTCAGCCCCAGGACGGAAGAGGCGTATCTCGGCTGGGCGAGCCGATTCCTTCGTGAATGCCGGGCGCAGCCGCCGCAAGCGCTCGGCGAAGAGGAGGTCGGGTGCTTCCTGACCGCCCTGGCGGTCGAGGCGCGCGTCAGCGCTTCGACCCAGAACCAAGCGCTCAACGCGCTGGTCTTCTTCTTCCGCGAAGCGCTCGGCAGGCGGCTCGGCTTCGTCAAAGGCGTCGTGCGGGCGAAGATGCCCAAGCGCCTGCCGGTCGTCCTCGACCGCAACGAGGTCGGCAAGATCCTGTCACACATGAACGGGCCGACGAGGCTGATGGCGATCCTGCTCTATGGCGGCGGCCTGCGGCTTCTCGAGTGCTGCCGGCTGAGGATCAAGGACCTCGATTTCCCCGCTCATTCGATCGTCGTGCGCGAAGGCAAAGGCGAAAAGGACCGATGGACCATCCTCCCGGCCTCCGCGCGAAGGGAACTGCTGGGGCATCTTGCGTCCGTCCGGAGGCAGCACGAGCAGGACCTCGCGCAAGGTCTCGGCTCGGTGGCCGTCCCCGGCGCAATCGCCGGACAAGAGCCCGCGACCTCGAAGGAATGGGGCTGGCAGTGGGTGTTTCCTTCGCCGTCAGTCCGCGCCGGCGCCCGAGGCCGGCGGCATCTTCACAAGACGGTGCTCCAGCGGGCGTTCCGGGAGGCTCGGCTGAAGGCGGGCATCGCCAAGCCGGCAAGCTGCCACACGCTGCGGCACTCGTTCGCCACGCACCTGCTGGAGGACGGCTATGACATCCGCAGGGTCCAAGAGCTGCTCGGGCATCGCAGCGCGAGCACGACGATGATCTACGTCCACGTGATGAACACCGGCGCCCCGGCCCGGAGCCCGGCCGACAAGCCGGAGGCGAAGGAAGAATAGAGAGCGCCGGCCAACGCCCTTGACCCATAACACGGAGTAGTATATGCTACCTAGTAGTACCAGGCGCACCTTTGTCGAGACGGAGGCTTTTCAGCGGAAGGTCGATAGAGAAGAGCCTGGGACATTGCTCTTGATCCAGTCTGAGATCTTGAGGGATCCGCGGACCGGCGACCTCATCCAGGGCACGGGCGGGCTCCGCAAGGCCAGGATCGCGGACCCCGGGCGAGGCAAAGGCAAACGCGGAGGATATCGAGTCATCTATCTCGACCTCCCGAACCTCGAAAGGACCTATTTGCTGGCGCTGTACGATAAGGGCGAGAAGGACGACATCTCGGCGGATGAAAGACGGGGCTTGAGGGGCTTGGTCCAGGAACTGAAGAGGGAGGCGAAGTGATGCGCAAGACAAGGCTGGGACAGGAATTGATCTCCGGGCTTAAGGAGGCCGTAGCGCACGCGCGTGGAGCCAAGAAACTTCGCTGCTCGACCCTGGAGATCCCGCGTCCCGCAAGATCTTGGCGCAAGGAGCAGATCGCCGAGCTCAGAAAGCGCCGTTTTGGCGTGAGTCAGCCTGTCTTTGCATCGCTATTGAGCGTGACGGCTTCAACGGTCCGGGCTTGGGAACAGGGGCAGAAGACGCCGTCGGGAGCCGCCCGGCGGCTTCTTGAACTGGCGGACATCGCTCCCGAGGTATTCCAACTCCTCGCGCAACAGCACACGGGCGCACATCTTCATCCGTAGCCTGACTCACCGCAGCTCTTGGCTGCCGGCACCACTTAGGTAGCATCACGATCGAGGCATCATCGCGATCGGGCTGGCGAAAGTTCGGAATTTGGTCTATAAACGAATGACTCTCAGCTAGGGGAGGGCCGGATGCCATCCTCAAGGACAATTAGATAGCGCAGTTAGATAGTCACCCTAATACACGTTATGCGTACCATGGAGAGAAGTATGATTGAAAATGAACAGGCATTTTACGATGCCTATGCCTTTTTCTTCCAACTGCCATTTTCTTTTCAGAAGAAGAACGTCCTGTTCACCGCTCTAATGGCTGGAGAGCCTTGGGGATGGCGAGTCATCGGGATCACTGAGGCTGCGCTTGAGAGTTTAGCGAAACACGACTTTAGGTACACCCCGCGCCTCATTTGTCGGTCGCATCTCGTGGGAAGGATCGAAACGGCGAAGGAAATATTTACAAAGAAAATTCCGAAAGAACAGTTCTTCCGGCGATTTCTTGAGACGGACGTAACCGTAATCGCACTCAAGTCAGAAAACACAAGGGGCGGCCCGTCTAAATATATTCCCATCGACTTGGAACAGAACCTTTTCCCAAGCAGATTCGTGGCATTCAGGCACGGTCCAGCTGAGCGCAAGTATCTTCGAGACCTGCATGCTGCCTGTAGAGCGGGAAAGGTGACGCCAAC
>JAPLKK010000097.1 GCA_026388115.1 Elusimicrobiota bacterium
CAAGATGGTCAACGCCTAAGGCCTAGCCTTAAGCGATCAGAGAAGGCCCCCCCTTCGGGCGGGGCCGCGCGTGGCTCAGGCTGGCGCGCCGCGGCGTGACGGTCTGGCCGGCCGGCGCGGCCCGGCCCTCGCGAGTCCACCCTCGCCGCGTGCGCCCCACGCTGACGCCCTCGGGGCGGCCCGCGGCGGTGTTCATCTGCGTCAAATCCGATGACACCGCCTCTGCGCTCAAGACGGCCCGGCGGCTTGCCGGGCCGCGGACGCCGGTCGTCAGCCTCCAGAACGGTCTCGCGCACGTCGGGCCCACGCGGCGCGCGCTCGGCCCGCGGGCGGTGTTCGGCGCCTGCCTCGCCGCCGTGCGGCGCGAGGGGCCGGCCGAAGTCCGGCATCATGCCGGCGAGACGATCTGGCTCGGCGCGCGGCCCCAGAACCGGGCCGCGGCGGCCGAGGCGCGGCGCAGGCTGCTGGCGGCGGGGCTCGACGTGCCGGCCGCGACGCGCGAGGACCGCCTGCTGTGGACCAAGGTCGTCTTCAACGCCGCGGTCAATCCCGTCGGAGCGCTGGCCGGCAAGACCAACGGCGCGCTCGCCCGCACGCCGGCGCTATGGGCGATCGTGCGGGCGGCGCTCAAAGAGGGCGAGGCGGCGGCCAGGGCGGACGGGCATCCGATGCTCCTGCGGGATCTTCCGGCTTTGGTCCGGCGGGCCTGCCTCTCCGCCCCCCGCCAGGAGAACTCGATGCTGCAGGACCTGAGAGCAGGGAAGGCGACCGAAGCGCGGGCGATCCTCGGCCCGATATGCGCTGCGGCGCGGCGGCACGGCAAGCCCGCGCCCGTGCTCGACTCCCTCGCGCGCTTCGTGGGCGCGCTCGAGCGGGAGCTCGGCGCATGAGCGCCGCCCGGGGCGAAGCGAAGGTCATCGACGGCAAGGCGGTGTCGAAGAGGCTCCTCGAGAAGCTTCCCGCTCGCGTCGCCGCGCTCACCGAGGAACGGGGCGAGGCGCCGCTGCTGGCGATCCTCGCCATCGGCGCCGACTCGCCGTCCGAAGCGTATCTGAAGATGAAGCTGCAGGCCTGCCGGTCGATCGGCCTCGAGACGAGCGTCCATTCGCTGCCGCTCGCCACGACCGAGGCCGAGGCGTTCCAGGTGCTCGACGACCTCGGCGGCGACCTCCACGTGGACGCGATCCTGCTGGAGATGCCGGTGCCGGAGCCGCTGGACGCCCGGCGCCTCATCGACCGCATCCCTCCGGAGAAGGACGCCGAAGGGGTGACCGAACGCAATTTCGGCCGGCTGTTCGCCGCCAAGAGCATGGCCGACATCGACGCGGCCGGCGTGTTCCTGCCGTGCACCGCCCTGTCGATCATCACGCTGATCCAGGAAGCCGGCATCGAGCCGCGCGGCAAGCAGGCCGTGGTCATCGGCCGCTCCAACATCGTCGGCAAGCCCGCCGCCCATCTGCTGTCGTGCCTCGACGCGACGGTGACTCTGTGCCACACAAAGACGCCGGATCTCGTCTTCTATCTCAAGCGCGCCGACATCGTGGTGAGCGCCGTCGGAAAACCGGGGCTGGTGACCGGGGCGATGCTCAAGCGCGGCACGGTCCTCATCGACGCAGGGGTGTGCTACGAGGACGGCGTCATGAAGGGCGACGCCGATTTCGAGAGCATACGCAAGGTCGCCGGGGCGGTGACGCCGGTGCCCGGCGGCGTGGGTCCCGTGACCACCGCCTGCCTGCTCTTGAACACGGTCCTCGCCGCGGAGCGGCGCACACGGGCCCGACTCGCCGCCTAAAGAACATCCCCGCTGCGCACGCCGAAGCGGAGCCCAGGGTGCCGGTGTCAGTGCCGGTGTCAGACCTTAACTTATGGAACTTATTTGCCGTACGTGAGCGCATATCAAATAAGTTCCATAAGTTAAGGTCTGACACCGAAATA
>JAPLKK010000264.1 GCA_026388115.1 Elusimicrobiota bacterium
ACCTGCTGCCGTTCGGCTTCCCGTTTAACGGGTAGGTGGAAGCGAAGCACACGCCCAGGCACCAACCTTAAACTGGCGGAAGGGAAGGGATTCGAACCCTTGAGGGCGGTTAGACCCTACACGATTTCCAGTCGTGCGCCTTCGACCGCTCGGCCACCCTTCCAAAATCGGATCAGTCTACCGGTAGTCTAGCTTTTCGCGCCTCCCGAATTCAAAGTCGCGGGAAGGCGTCTCGTGATCGGCGACGGTTTTTCCGGGATGCTCGATCGCTGACATTTCCTGACGCCGCCCGGGTTGACCGCCTGGGCCGGTCGTAGCTATATTGGTGACAACCCCCGATGGCCAAGACAGCCCTCGTCGCGGTCGTTTCTCTCGTCATCGGCCTCGCCCTAGGCCTGCTGCTGCCGGTGAACTTCGACGTTCGCGGCCCAGTCGTCCACGTGGTGCGGAGCCTCGGGACCTTCACAAGCCCGCTGCTGGAGTGCGAGTTCGCGGAAGGCGCAGGACGCGTCGAGTATAGGCCGTCCAAGCACGCGGTCGAAGACCTCCTCCGGCAGAAGAAGGATGCCGGCGAGCTCTCCTCGGCCTCGGTGTTCTATCGCGACCTCAACAACGGGCCTTGGTTCGGCATCAACGAGCACGAGGGTTATGCTCCGGCCAGTCTGCTGAAGGTCCCGCTGATGATGGCGTACCTGAGGGAAGCGGAGCAGCACCCCGGCCTGCTCCAGAAAAAGCTCTCGATCACGTCCGCGGAGTTGGCCCTGTTGCCCAAGCAGGACTTCGAGCCGCAGAGCGCGGTGCAGGCGGGCAGGGAGTATGCGGTCGACCAGCTGATCGAGCGCATGATCCGCTCTTCCGACAACGGAGCGCTCTATCTCCTCGAGACCCACATCGACCTGAAGAAGGTGGCGGAGATCAACCGCACCCTCGGCATGGAGGTCGCCTCGACCAATCCGTCGGAGGACTATCTGCCCATCAAGTCCGCCGCCGCCTACTACCGGATACTATTCAACGCCTCCTACCTTTCCATCGACATGTCGGAGAAGGCGCTGGCCCTTCTCAGCCGGACCGACAGCCTGCGCGGCATCGCCCAGCCCCTTCCGCGCACCGTCGCCGTCGCCCACAAGTTCGCCGAGCGTGCCATCGAGCCGGAGGGGGTTAGGGAGTTCCACGACTGCGGCATCGTGTACTACCCGAACCATCCCTATCTGCTCTGCGTGATGACTCGAGGCGACGCGTATCCGCCGCTGGTCAAGACGGTCGAGGACGTCTCGGCGCAGATCTATCGCGACCTGGACCGCCGGTTCAAGCGGGGGCCCCTGAATTTCGGGAGCGGGGCTAAGCCTCCCGTCAAGTCAGCGGGCGCAAGCTGAGGGCCGGCAGTTCTTTGCGCTCGCCCAGCGCCTCGATCTCGCGGCGGGCGGCCTCGGAGAGCTCGGAGCCGGCGAGCAGGCGGTACACCTCGGGAGCCGAGGGCTTGAGCACGCGGTCGTAGAGCCCGTGCCGCTTGAGCACCTCGACCACCTTGGTCCGGTCGGCGAAATCCCAACGCACCTCGCTCTCTACCGGGCGCACCTCGAAGCGGCTGCCGAAAGCGCGGACGTAGCCCTTTCTCGCGAGGCGGGAGGCGATCTCCGCTGCCAGGCGGCGCGCCTCCTCCTGATCGCGCTGGAGGGCGGCCATCAGGTCTCCGTAGCGGTCGACGAGGCGGGCCAGCTCGTCCTGCTCGTTTGAAGGCGGAGACGGAGGGACGGCTGTCAGGAGCGTCGCGGCGGCCGGCGCCTCGGCCGTCGGCGCGGAATACATATCCCGGAAGACGGCGCAGTGGGGCTTGTAATCGCACCAC
>JAPLKK010000056.1 GCA_026388115.1 Elusimicrobiota bacterium
ATTTCTTCGGCGCGGCCCTGCTGACGAAGCGGCTCCTGCCTCCGCTTCGCGCCTCCCGCGGCAGGATCATCAACGTCTCCTCCATCATGGGACTCGCCACCCTCCCGCTGAGCTCGCCTTACTGCGCCAGCAAGTTCGCCCTCGAGGGTTTCAGCGAGGCTCTCTACCATGAGATGAAGCCTCACGGAGTCCAGGTCGCGCTCGTAGAGCCTGGGAGCTTCCGGACGAACTTCTCGAAAAACGTCCGCATCGCCGCTTCCGAGCCTGGCTCGGTCTACGCGGGACAGGCCAAGGCCTATCTCCGTTGGCGGGACAAGCGTGCCGGCCGGGGAACGCGAGGAGAAGCCGTGGTGCGCGCGATCGTGCGCCTGGTCGAATCGCGCCGCATGCCGCTGCGCACGCTCGTCGGACTGGATGCGCGGGCTTACGACGCGGTCAACCGGCTGCTGCCTCGCAACGCGGCTTCGCGTTTGATGTCCGGCGTCTTCGGCATGCTGGAGCGGGCGAGGGTCTGACATGAGAAGGATCCCGGCGACCGGCATCAACCTCTTCCAGCTCATCTACCTCCTCGTGCGCGATTACGAGGAGAAGTCCGGCCGCAGCGCGCTCAACCTCTCCCTGGGCAACCCCGACACCGTCCCCGACGCGCCGATCCGCGAGCTCCAGGCCCGCTTCGCCAAGGACCCGGGCTTCGATTACCACACCTACGCCGAGGAGCGCAGCCTGAACCGGTTCGCCGAGGGGATGGTCGAGATCCACGGCAAGCTCCGCTATTGGGAGCATCCCCACCTGCGGGCGGTGCCGACCGCCGGAATCAAGACGGCGACGGCGCTCGTCCCGCTCGCCTGCGGACTGCACCTGCCGCAGACGAGGCGCGCGAGCTTCCGCATCGCCTCGAACCTGCCGGCTTACGACGTCGTCGGCACTTGGGCCTCGGATTACCTCGGGGTGGAGCGGGTGGTGTGGCCGCTGGCCTCCGAGGAGAACATGCGCCTGAGCCTGCCCCGCCTGGAGGCCGCCCTGGAGACGGCGGGGACCGGCCGCGGGGCGGGTCGCCCCGGCCGCGCGGACCTGATCTTCGTCATCCGCCCCGGCAACCCCGGCGCCGTCGGCGCGAGCCGCGACGACTGGAAGCGGCTCATCGAGCACTGCCTCAAGCATGGCACGCGACTGGTCAACGACGCGGCCTATTGCGGCCTTGCCGGCGAGGACCACGTCCCCCTCGCCGCGGTGGCCAAGGACTACCCGGACTTGGAGTGGATGGAGCTGTACTCGGTGAGCAAGTCTTTCAGCGACCCGGGGGCGCGCCTCGGCGCGGCCGTGGGCTCCAAGGATTTCATCGAGGACTACATCCTCGTCAAAGGGAACACCGAGTCCGGCCCCGTTCCGTCCGTGATGGCCGCCTACGGCGAGTTCTTCAAGGACCGCGCCGCGACCATGGCGTCTTTGGACAAGCTGCGCGCGCTCTATCGGCGCCGGCTCGAATACGTCATCCCGCGGCTCGAGCGGGCGGGGCTGCGTCCCGCCTGCCGCACCGAAGCCGGCTTCTTCACCCTCTGGCAGGCGCCGGGCCGCGTCTTCGGAAAGGACCCGCGCGCGTCCTTCCCCGGACTGCCGCCTCACGAGGCCCTCAACCGGCTCATCATCGCCGAGACCGGCATCGCGGGCGTGCATTTCCTGACGCCGCCGGTGAACGGCCGCCAGGAACCTCTGCTCCGCTACGCCGTGTGCGCCGACGTGCTCGATCCCGAGTTCCAGCGCCGCTTCG
>JAPLKK010000202.1 GCA_026388115.1 Elusimicrobiota bacterium
ATCGGCTTCTTCGGCCTGCACTCGCTCTTGTGGCTGCTCCGGGCCGCCCTGGACCGCCTCCTCGGCCGACGCAACCCGACCACGCCCGCCGACGACCCGGCCATCCTCCGCTTCTCCCTCATCCAACGCCTCTCCCATGGCCTGCTGATCCTCTGCTTCCTGGGGCTGACCCTCACCGGCCTGCCCCTTCTCTACTGCCGCACGCCCTGGGCGCGTGGGCTGGTGGACCTCATCGGCGGCCTTCGCGCCGCCGGCCTGGCCCACCGCGCCTTCGCCGCCACTCTCATCGCCCTCGTCCTGGTCCATCTCGTGGGCATCCTCTGCCGCATCCTCCGCCATGGCCCGCGGAACGTCCTTCTAGGCTCGCAAGGCCTCCTCCCTCGCCTCAAAGACCTCGCCGACTGCCTGGCCATGTTCCGCTGGTTCCTCACCGGCCGCGAAAAGCCGCGCTTCGACCGCTGGGCCTATTGGGAAAAGTTCGACTATCTCGCCGCCTTGTTCGGCACGTTCATCGTCGCAGCCTCCGGCCTGCTGCTCTGGTTCCCCGAATTCTTCAGCCGTTTCCTGCCCGGCGAGGCCTTCAACGTCGCCAAGCTCGTTCACGGCGGCGAGGCCCTGCTCGCCATCGGCTTCATCTTCACCGTCCACTTCTTCAACGCCCACCTCCGTCCGGACAAATTCCCCGTCAACGACGTGATCTTCACCGGCCTGCTCCCCGAATCCCAGCTCCTTCACGAGCGCCCCGCCCACTACTCCCACCTCACCTCCTCCGGCCAGCTTCCCTCCCTCCGCCGCCACCCTCCCGGCCGCGCCCTTCGCGTGTTCGCCGTTCTCGTGGCCGTCATCGCCATGGCTATCGGCATCGCCACCATCGTCCTGATCGTCCAGGCGGCATTGGGTGGTTCTTGAGAAGGCAGGTCTCGCCTGCACTTCGAAATCCGACGCCGGAGGCGCCCCGAAGGGCAACAAGTTCAAAACCCCAAAATGGAAATGCTCCAAACAACAGAGCCGGCATCGCCAACGAGGTAGCCAACGCGAATCAATAGCCGACCGCGCTACTTGTGGTCGCGGGCCAGGGCGCCGAAAGGCGACTTGTCGATTCGCAACAGGAGCCCTATTGACTGAGGTACGGCGTTATGGAGACCAAAGTTGACTCTTCGCAATGTCACGGGCGTTCCGGCCTGTGGGACTACTGTGATCTCCGCCGTTATGTGACCGAAGGAACCTTCCGGAATGGTCACGGTGTAAGCGCCGGTAACATTGTGCTCGCTGCCGCCGTCAACAATCTTGACCGTTGCTTGCCCGTCTGCCCCGAACTTGAGCATTTCCACGTAGGCATCGCCAGGCCCGTGCCACGCCGACGTCCAGTCGCCAACAAGAGCCGCCTTGAAAGCAGCGGCATCCTTCGGGTAAGCGTGCTCCACCGAGTTGGGGGAGGGAACTTCCGGTTGGGCAGACTCGTGGAAGGTGCAGCCTGTGAATAGGAGCAGCATCGCGACAAAGGTATTTCTCGGGTTCATCTGGCAGTCCTCATCTATCTC
>JAPLKK010000285.1 GCA_026388115.1 Elusimicrobiota bacterium
CCACGACGTCTACAAGATCGAGGCGACTCCGAAGCTCGACGCTCCCGTCGTTTGGGGCAAGGTGATGTTCTGGAGCCTGGTCTACCCCGACGGGCTCGTGCTTCCCCTGCGCGAGGAGGATTACAGCGAGCGCGGCGAGAAGATCCGCACCATCGCCCTCTCCGAGATCGAGACGATGGACGGCCACCGCGTCCCCACGCGGCTGGAATGCCTCCCCCACCGCAAGCCCGGACAGAAGACGGTCATCAAATACCACGAGATCCAGTTCAATCTGAATCTCCCGGACAGTTTCTTCAGCCTAGAGCGGCTTCAGCGCTCCAAGTAGCCAGCAGCGTCCTTTCCTGGTCTTTTCGGCCGGGCGCTCAGCGCCTATGCTTGCGCCTGGAGGTTCCAGCTCGTTCCCGGGCGTCCCGGCGTCCCTTCGGGCTCGGCGCCCGCCCCTCTTTCGCGGCCTTTTTTTCGGTCGGCTGGGCGCGTCTGCTCCAGGCGTTCGCTTGGCTGATCGGCACCGCGATGTGCGGCGTCAGGAGGATCGTGCCTTCATGGTTTTTTTCGCAGCGGTACAACGTCGCTCCCTCCGCGATCATTTCCTTCGGTAGTGTTATTTGATTGCGCCGGCCGAGCGGGAGGTATTTTGGTTCCATTTTTAGAGCATATTCTATTGCGGATTATCCGTCAAGCGGATAATCCGTATATCCGCACACAAGCCTTTCTCGACGAGAAAGAGGGCGATTTTCCTCACCCCCTGCCCTCTCCCCCCTTCGGGGGAGGGAGAACGGCGATGTCGCCTGCGGCGAGAGAGGGGGAATGGCGCGGAAAGAGGGGGAGTGGGCGGCTACTCGGACAGGACTTGCTGACAGAGCGCGGGCAGGCGAGGCATCACGGGCGGCGTGGAGGGCTCCGTCTCCCGGCGGTGGTTCTCGGCTTTCTTCTCCGGACTGAGCCAGTCGGCGAGCTCGGCGCCGCAGCCGTCGCCCGCGGGCGCCGGCTCCTGGACGGAGCAGCGGGCGTCGCCGGGCGTGCAGGCCAGGCGCGCGTGGCAATGGTCGTCGTGGCCCCAATAGGGGCGGAGCTTCCGTACCCAGGCTTCGCCCGGGTGGGCCTTGCAGACCGCCTGTTTGACGACCGGATTGACGAAGATGCGCTCGACCGAGGCGTCGCCGGCGGCGAGCCGGACGAGTTCAAGGGCTTTCGGGTTCCAATCCTTGCTCTGGCCGCCGAAATCCGGCAGGACCATGTTGGTCGCGCTCATGGTCTCCCTGTCTTGAGGGCTCAATTCCGTGCCGGCCGGGACCTGCAGGTACCACAGGTCCACATCGAGACCGTTCATGTGGCTGGCGTGGCCGGACAGCGTCGGGCCGCCTCGGGGCTGGCCGAGGTCGCCGACGAGGATGCTGCCGAGCCCCGCCGAGGAGGCGTTCGCTCCGAGCGTGCGGAGGAAAGCGAGCAGCCGGGGATGGCCGTAGTTGCGGTGGCGCGAGGGCCGCATCACCTCGAAACCTGCGCCGTGCAGCTCGAGCGCCTGGGCGCCGCGCAGGCAGCCGGCGGCGTAGCTCCCGATCGATTCAGGCGGCTTCGGCGAGGGCGTCGTGACCAGCTTCCACGGATTATAGATCCTTGAATGGGGTGGGACCGGCGCCGGCTTCGAGCTGATGCCGGGCATCGCGGCGGCCTCGATGCGCGCCCACTCGAGCGCGCCGGCGCCGTCGCCGAAGGAGGGGAATTCGGAGGCATGCGAACTCGCGCAGAGGCAACAAAAGAACGCAGTCGCCCAGGGGACCGCCATCTTCCTAAGAGTACGCCGATCCTACCCGGCCGCAGGAGCCGAAAGGCCTAATCAACTTTGGTAGGATGGGCCTACGTGCTCCTACTCGCTTGGCGCAACCTCTGGCGCAACTCTCGACGCAGCCTGTTGACCCTCGCCTCCATCGCCTGCGGCGTGGCCGCGATCATGTTCGGCCAGAGCCTGATCAAGACCATCCAGTACCAGCTCATCGAGAAGGCGACCGGCGTCATCACCGGCCATATCCAGATCCAGGACCGGCGGGTGAAGGAGCTCAAGTATCCGGAGAAGTCGATGGCCGGCCTCGCCGCGATCGAGCGCGTCCTGGCCTCGGACCCGGCGATCGACGCCTTCGAACCGCGCATCGCCGTGACCGGCCTCGTCTCGAGCACGAAGGACTGCAGCGGCGTCCTGATCGTCGGCGTGGACCCGCGCCGCGACCCGCGCGTCACCACGATGAGCACCTATCTGCGCCAAGGGAGCTATCTGACGGGCGGGCCGCGCGAGCTGTTCATGGGCGACCAGCTCGCCGGCGCCTTGGGGGTGCGGCTGGGCGACAAGCTGGTCGTCATGGGCCAGTCCCTGGACGGCAGCATGGGCGCCGACAATTACCGCATCGTGGGGCTGTACCACACGGGCTCGGTGACGTTCGATAAGTCCATCCTGTACGTCACCCTTGCCTCGCTTCAAGAGACGCTCGCCATGCAGGGCAGGGCGAACCAGTTCGTCATCCGGCTGCGCGAGCCGGAGCGGCTGCAGGAGGAGCGCGAGCGGCTGGAGCGCGCGCTGCAAGCCTTGCCCGTCAAGATCGCGACTTGGCGCGAGATCGACCCTGAGCTCGTCGGCGTGCAGAGCTACCAGAACGCGATCCTCAAGATCGTCCTGGCGATCGTGTTCGTGATCGTCGCCCTCGGCATCCTGAACACGGTCTTCATGTCGCTCTTCGAGCGGGTCCGGGAGTTCGGCGTCTTGAAGGCGATCGGGGCGCGGCCGGGCGTCCTCCTGCGCCTGGTGCTGACGGAGAGCTGCATGCTCGGCGTGCTGGGCGGGGCCGCGGGCGTCGCCGTCGGCTCGGCGCTCATCCGCTACTATGGCGAGGAGGGCCTGCCCCTGCCGCTGGGCGACACCCTCGCGTATTTCCTGCCCTTTGAGACCGTGCTGCACCTGCGCTTCGATTGGCCGACGCATCGCGAGGCGCTGGTCGCGGTGGTGGTGACGAGCCTGCTCGCCGCCCTCCCGCCGGCCTTGCGCGCGGCGCGGATGAAGCCGGCGGAGTGTCTACGGCACAGATGACCCCCCCACCCCTGCCCTCCCCCACAAGGGGGGAGGGAGACCGATCATGATACGCCTCGCGTGGCGGAACCTGTGGCGCAACCGCCGGCGCAGCGCGCTGACCCTTTTGTCGATCTCCTGCGGCTTGGCGGCCGTGATGCTGGGACAGAGCTTGATGAAGACGATCCAGCAGCAGATGATCGAGAAGTCCACGGGCGTCATGCTCGGGCATCTGCAGGCGCAGGCCGAGGGCGTGCAGGACCACAAGGTCCCCGAGAAGACCTATCCTCGCCCGGCTTCGTTCGAGTCCGCGCTGCGCGCCGATAGCCGGGTCAAGGAAGTGTCGGCGCGGCTGTTGTACACCGGGCTCATCTCCTCCGCCGCGGGCTCGCGCGGCGTCCTCGTCGCCGGCGTCGAGCCGCGCACCGAGGCGAAGGTCTCGATCATCCATACCTACCTGCGCGAGGGGAGCTACTTCACCGGCAACCCGCGCGACGTGGTCATCGGCGACCGGCTCGCCTCGGACCTCGACGTGCGCGTCGGCGAGAAGCTCGTCATCATGGCGCAGGGGCCGAACGCCGAGATGGCCTCGGAGCTGTTCCGCGTGGCCGGCATCTATCATTCGGGAAGCGAGTCCTACGACGAGCAGGTCGCCTATATCCCGCTTGCCATGGCCCAGAGGCTGCGCGGCGCCGAAGGGAGGATCAGCCATCTCGTCGCCACGCTCAAGGACATCAGCCTCGTGCCGCAGGTCCGCTCCGAGTTCCAGCTCTTGGCGCGCAAGGAGGGGGCCGAACTGCTGGGATTCCGCCAGATCGGGTTCGAGGTCGAGGGCATCATCCGCTTCGAGGACGCCATCCTCGTGGTGGTCCTGGTCATCATCTTCGCCATCGTCGGCCTCGGGGTGCTGAATACCATTTCCATGTCCATGTTCGAGCGGATCCGCGAATTTGGGGTGCTGCGCGCCCTCGGCGCGCGGCCCGCGTTGATCGTGCGCATGATCGGGACCGAGGCGTTCTTCTTGGGAGCCATCGGCGCCGCCGCCGGCATCGCGCTGGGGGGGGCGATCATCGCCTACTGGGGAAGGACGGGGCTCTCCCTGCCGGTGGGCAAAGCCCTTTCTTACTGGCTGCCCTTCGAGACGATGGTCTATCTGCAGCCGCAATGGCGTCTGCACCTGGGCTCGGCGGCCGGGCTCGTCGTCGTGAGCCTGCTGGCGGCCGTCGGACCGGCCGTCCGGGCCGCGCGCATCGTCGTCGCCGAGGCATTGAGGTCGCTATGACCGAACCGTTGATCCAACTGAAGCACGTCTCCAAAGTGTACGGCGCCGCGGGGCGCGGCCGCGGCGAAGCGCCGGGCGTGACCGCCCTCGAGAAGCTCACCATCGACTTCCACGCCGGGGAGTTCACGGCCATCGCCGGTCCCTCCGGCTCGGGCAAGTCCACGCTGCTCAACCTCATCGGCACCATCGACGCCCCGACGCACGGAGAGATACGCTTCCAGGACCGGAGGGTGAGCGGGCTGGGCGAAGACGAGCTGGCCGATTTCCGGCTGCGGCAGTTCGGCTTCGTCTTCCAGGCCTACAACCTCATCCCCGTGCTCACCGCCGTCGAGAACGTGGAGTACCCGCTGGTCCTGCAGGGCGTGCCGCGCGCCGAGCGGAGGGCGCGCTCTCTCGAGGCGCTCAAATGGGTCGGGCTCGAAAGGGAGGGCGACCGCCGGCCCGACCTGCTGTCCGGCGGCCAGCAGCAGCGCGTGGCCGTGGCCCGCGCCATCGTCCACCGGCCCGCCGTCGTGCTTGCCGACGAGCCGACGGCGAACCTCGACTCCAAGACAGCGGCGGCCCTGCTCGACATGATGCTGGACCTGAACAAGAAGCATGGCATCACCTTCCTGTTCTCGAGCCACGATCCCGTCGTCTTGAGCCGCGCCCGCCGGGTGCTGCACCTGCGCGACGGCAAACTGCAAGATGAGGCCGTGTAACCGGCGCAGGTTAACAAAGGCGACTGGCCCCCTTGTTAGCTTGGCCCTCGTCGCCATCCTCGCGGCGCCCGCTTGGGCCGCGACGCTGAATACCTCCGGCTACATCAAGAACCTCTACGATTATTCGCGCTCACCTTTGACCGGGGGGCCGTTCTGGCTCGACCTGTCCCGCGCGCGCCTGACCCTCGAGGCGGCTCAGCCGATGACGAAGGGAGTGGACGGTCCCCGCGCCGTGGCGCACGTGGACTACGACCACGAGCTGCGGACGGGAAGCTATCTCGAATCGCTGGACTACCGGCTCTTCGGCCTGCGCGAACCGTCGTCCTATCTCGACCTGGACCAGACGATCAGCACGGGCAATTCCTACCTATACCGCCACCGCCTCTATCGCGCCTGGGCGGCGGTCGAGACGGAGGAGTGGACGGCGCGCTTCGGCCGCCAGCGCGTGGCCTGGGGCACGGGCAAGATATGGAACCCGACCGACGTCTTGAATCCTTTCGACCCGCTCGCCATCGAGCGCGACGAACGGCGGGGCGTGGACGCGCTGTACGTCCGCCGCGGCATGGGCGCCCTGGGGCAAGGCGAGGCGGCCTGGGCGCTGGGCGACTCCTGGGCATCCACCCATCTTCTCGGCCGCCTGCGCGGTCACGCCGGCTCCTCGGACGTGTCGGTCATGGGCGGCAAGATCGCCGGTTCGACGAGCTCCTGGATGGCGGGGGGCGATTTCGCGGCGAACTTGTTCGACGGGAACCTGCACGGCGAGTGGTCCTACACCGAAGCCGTCACCCGCACCTCTTTCTGGCGCGCCGTGATCGGCTACGAGTACACGCTCTCGTCGAGCTTTCCGTGGCGGTGGCTGCGCGACCTGTGGATCCTCGGCGAGTACTACCACAACGGCAACGGCGAGACCGACCCCGGCCGCTATCAGCCGGCGCGCCTCTTGACCGGGCGGGAGATCGCGCTAGGGCAGGACTACCTGGGGTTCAGCCTCTCGCGCGAACTGCATCCGCTGCTCACGGCCGAGGTGCACCAGATCCTCAATCTCCATGACGACAGCCATTTCCTCAACGCCCTGCTCAGCTGGAACGCGCTCAAGAACCTCTACCTGACCATAGGCATCGAGCGCTTCGGGGGGTCGCACCGCTCCGAGTTCGGTCGCGCGCCCAACCTCTTCTATCTACAAGGGCAGTACTTTTTCTAATCCGCCTAGGACCCGCCGGGACCAACTGGGTCCAAATCGGTAGGCCCACTGCCGAGGCCTAGGGGACTGCCGGACCCACAGTCTTGTGGCGGCGCCTTCGCTAGAATGGTGCCATATGAAGAATCTGGCGACCCGCTTTGTCTCCCTAACCCTTTCCACCGCCCTCATC
>JAPLKK010000169.1 GCA_026388115.1 Elusimicrobiota bacterium
CGGGCAAGCCGGCCAAACCGATCGGCCCCATCCCCTCGGCCGTCTTCACCGACCCCGAGATCGCCTTCGTCGGCCTCACCGAGGCGCAAGCGCGCGCGCAGGGCGCGACCCCGGTCGTCGGACGCTTCCCCTTCTCGGCCTCGGGCCGCGCCCAGGCGGCGCGCGAGGGCGAGGGCTTCGTGAAGGTCGTGGCGGACAAGGAGAGCGGACGCATCCGCGGAGCGAGCATCGTCGGCCCCTCGGCCACCGCCCTCCTCGCCGAGGCGTGCCTCGCGCTGACGGTCGGGGCGACCCTCGAGGATGTCGCCGCGACGATCCACGCGCACCCCACGCTGCCCGAGGCGTTCCAGGAAGCCTGCGAGGCGGCCCTGGGGACGCCGATCCATACGGCTCCGGCGCGCCGCTGACCATGCTCGACGTACGGGAACTCGGGACCGTCGACTACCAAGAGGCCTGGGACCTGCAGCGCCGGCTCGTCATGGAGCGCGCGGCGGGGGGCATCCCGGACACGCTGCTGCTCCTGGAGCACCCGCACGTAGTGACCTGCGGCAGAGGCCTTCGGGCCAGGAGCCTCGTCGCCACGGCGCACCCGGTCTTCCATGTCGAGCGCGGGGGGGACGTCACGTATCACGGCCCGGGCCAGCTCGTCGGCTATCCGATCGTGCACCTGCGCGAGCGGGGCCTGAGCGTCGGCGCGTGGCTGAGGCTCATCGAGACCTGTTTGATCGACGCTCTCGCCGAGGCCGGGCTCGAGGCCGGGCGCCTCAAAGGGTTCACGGGCGTCTGGTGCGAGGGCCGCAAGCTCGCCTCGATCGGCGTGGCCGCGCGCTCGTGGGTCGCCTATCACGGCTTCGCCCTGAACGTGACGACGGACCTGTCCCAGCTCCGCGGCCTCTATCCCTGCGGGCTCGAGCCGGAGCAGCTCTCGTCGGTGAAAGAGCTGGCGCCGGACGCGCGGCCCCAGGCCGTGCGGGCCGCCGTACGCCGCGCGTTCGAGCGACACCTTGCCCTCGCCCCGGACCTCTCTGCGGCGAAACGATGAGACGCTTCAAATTCGGGTGGTATGGAGACAACAACCTCGGAGAGCAGCTTATCCAACAGGTCCTGACCGCTCAAAAGACCGCCAGCGTCTGCCCCTCCTACGACCCGCAGGACGCCGATCTGCAGGCCGGCGAGAAGATGCTGCTGGTCGACAAGCACAACACCGTCCGCGGCACCCTGCTCGTGACGCTCATCGAGAACCGAGCTCTCAAGGACGTCGACGAGCCGCTGGCCGAGGCGATCGGCACGACGCTGCCCGAACTGCTGGAGCAGCTCTCCTTCGCCAACGGCCGCGCCCTGAAGCTGGATGAGGAGCTGCGCATCACGCACTTCCGGCTCCTCGCCGAGCAAGCCCCCGCGAAGTAGATTACTCGGACGCTTCGGGGACCAGCAGCAGATCGAGCTTCAGGCGCCCTTCGGACTGGGGAGCCAGCGCCATTCTTTGAACGGTGCGTGCCGCGATCGCGGCGCGCCGGCTTCTTTCTTCCTTGTCCAGCCGCGCCACTTCCCCGCCCTCGAACTCGTAGCGGTCGGTATAACCGGTCTTCGAGACCTTGAGGAAATAGCCCGCTCCTTCGGCGGCGGGGACGCGCACATGGAAGCGGCCCTCCTCGTCCGTCGGCACGTCGAAGCGCCGGTTGGCGGTATAGTCCTCGAATACCAAGTCCGCCGAGCGGATGGGCTCCAGCGTGAAGATATCGCGCAAGCGGCCCGTGAACACCCATTCGGAGATCGAGGAGAAGGACTCGGCGGAGGCGGACGCCGACGGGGCGCGCGCCCTGGCGGCGCGGCTTCTCCGCGCCGGCGGGCGCGCGGCTCTCGCCGGCGCGACGAGCGGAGCCGGCGCGGACACCGCCTGCGCAAACCGGAAACCGGCGGGCTTCGAAGCCGGCGCCGCCCGGGTGACGTCGAGCGCGGCCACCGCTTCCAGGGCCGCGGCGCTGGCGGCAAGCGCGGGCGCCGGCGGCCTCGGGCCGGAGTCGGGGCTCGTCAAGGCGTCGGTGTGCTTTGCCAGAGCCGTCGGATCCCGCTTCGCCACGGCGGCGATATCCGACAGGTCGGCTTTCAAACCCGGACGCATGTGGAGGCTCAGAGCCACGACGGCCGCCGCGCCGATGCCGATGGCCGCGTACAACAACGGGGAGCGGCGTTTCCTCGACAGCGGAGCCACCGAAAGGGCCGGCTCGGGCTCCATCTCCTTCTTGCAGACGGGACAGACGATCGCGGCCGCGCGGATCTGGGCATCACAGTCGGGACAGCGCTTCCATGCCTCCGGCAACAGCGTCTTGTCCATCGGCACCGGTCCCCAGACTGGCGGCTCGTCGGCGTCCTTTGCCAGGCCCTTCCCCGCCTCGGCCCGCGCGGGGTCCGTTTTGGGCGGCTCAGCGGCGGGCTTCGCGGCGGCCGGCGCGGGCTCTTTTGCCGCGGCGTCCTTTCGAAGCACCGGCGCGACGTCATTGTCCGCGTCGCGGACCCGGAATTCGTAGTGGCAGGAAAGGCAGACCCAGGCTGCCTCAGGGACGTCGGCGGAGCATCGGGGGCAGGTGCGAGCCATGGCTCCCTCGAGGATAACCCTCGTCCCACTCCCCGTCAAGATTAGACCGATGAAATGAACTGTGACCTCTGTTGAGACAGGTTCACTGCTTCAACGCGGCCTCGATTGCCTTCTGAAAATCGGAATATGCCGGCGAGCCAAAGATGAGGGAACCGTTCGCTCCATTGATAAAAGTGGCAGGCGCGCCATTGAGGCCGGCCTTTTTTCCGTCGGCGGAGTCACCCGCTATCTGTTTGGCGTATTTTCCCGTTTCAAGGCAGGTCTTGAACTTTGCGGCATCCAGTCCCATTCCGGCGGCAAAGCCTTCCAGGTTTTTGATGGAAAAGGTTCCAGAGTTCTCGTTGGCTTGGTGCGAGAACAAATAATCATGAAAGGCCCAAAACTTCTTTTGCTCGTTTGCACACTCCGCAGCCTCCGCCGCCGATGTTGATTCAGTCCCCAGGAACGGAAGATGGCGGAAGTAAAAGTTCGCCTTACCCGTGCTCACATAATCCTTGATGATCTTAGGCTCGATGTCGGTGAAGAATCGCTTGCAGAACGAACACTGAAAATCGGCGAACTCGACGATGTTCAGCTTGGCTCTTGGGTCGCCCTTGAGTGGAAGGTGACCGAGGCCGACCGAAATAGGGCTCTTGACGGTCGTTGAGCTCTCAAGTATGCAAGACTGCGACAAGTACGTGGGCAAGTCTCGCTGGGCCTCTGCTTGGCTCTGGCTCTGGGGGAAGGCCTGAAGGGCGACTCGTACCA
>JAPLKK010000106.1:0-1734 GCA_026388115.1 Elusimicrobiota bacterium
GGGGGCGCGCATGAAGATCGACGAGCTGTCCGCTCCGGTCCTCATCACCTGGCAGCTCACGCGCGGCTGCGACTTGGCCTGCCTGCACTGCTGCACGGATTCGGCCCCGGGCCGAGAGCTCCCCGGGGAGCTCTCCAGGAGCGAGGCGCTGGCCCTCGCCGCTCAGATCTCCGCCGCCGCCGTCCCCTACGTGATGCTCGCGGGCGGCGAGCCGCTCCTCGTGCCCCATTTCCTGGACGTGGCCGAGGCTCTCGGCGGCGCCGGCGTCCAACTCAAGATCGAGACGAACGGCCAATCCTTCACTGCGGAGCTCGCGGCACGCCTGGCCGCCTTGCCGATCCGCTCTCTGCAGGTGAGCCTCGACGGCGACTCGCAGGCCGTGTACGCACGCCAGCGCCCCGGAGCCAGCCTCGCGAAGGCGTGGGCCGCCTGCCGCCTCGCCGTCGAGCGCGGCCTGCCCCTCGAGGTGACCTTCGCGCCGACGCGCCTCAACATCCACGAGGCGGAGGCGGTCCTGCTCCGCGCCGAAGAGCTCGGCGCCTTCCGCTTCAACACCGGCCTCCCGATGCGCCTGGGCACCGCCGCGAAGCTTTGGGACCGGCTCTCGCTCTCCGGGGAGCAAGTCCGCGCCTTCACCGCGATGCTGGCGCGTCGCGAAGCGGAGATGACCGGACGCCTGGAGCTATGCTATAAGCCACTTTCCGTGCTCGAGGACGCCGCCTCGCAGTTGAGCGAGCCTCCCGGGACGCTGTTGGTGCTGCCGGATGGGCGGGTGAAGGTGTCGGCGGCGCTCCCGTTCGTCTGCGCGGATTTGAAGCGCCAGAGCCTCACCGAGTCCTGGCGGGCGTATCGTGCGGCGTGGCGGAATCCTCAGGTCGCCCTTGCGCTCGGGCGCCTTGTGGAGGCGCCCGAGCGCGGCATGCCGGACGCGAACCGTTGGATAGATTTGCCCGTGGAGTTGGTCACCGCGGGCTGAAGGCCCCGGTCCTAGGGCCGAGGCCGGATTAAGGAGAAGCGATGAGCGACCAGAAGACGACGAATGCAACGGCGAAGCCCGTGTGGGAGAAGCCCTCGATGGAGGAGGTCTCCCAGCGCGTGATGGCCCAGCCGTACATTCGCTTCACGTGATGCAAGAGAGGGGGGCCTTCGTAGGCGACTATGGGGCCCCCCTCTTCCTTGCCTGGCAGGTCACCAACCGCTGCGGCGCCCGCTGCCTCCACTGCTGCGAGGATTCCGGCCCCGACAAGCGCTGGGCCGACGAGCTGAGCGAGGCCGACGCCCTCCGGGTTGCGCGCGAGGCGGCGGAGCTACAGCGCGGCGGACCGGCTCAAAGAGCTCGGCGTGGGTTGCATCCAGATCTCTCTCGACGGCCCGAGCGCGGCCGTGCACGAGGCCGTCCGGCCCGGCGGCGATTTTTCAGGCGCGGTGGAGGCGGTGAAGCGGCTCGCCAAGCGCGGCTTGGAGCCAGAGGTCGTCTTCGTGCCGACACGCCATAATCTGAACGCGGCCTGCGAGGTCTTCGACCTCGCAGGCGACATCGGAGCTCGCGCCTTCGTCACCGGCCCGATGATGCACCTCGGCCGCGCGGCCGAGGCCTGGCCGGCGTTGGCGCCGTCCGCCGAGGAATGGGAGGACTGCGCCGCGCGGCTGGAGCGCCTGGCCCGCTCGCGGCCCGCCCTCAAGCTCAGCGTCTATCCGTGGGACATCGTCGAGGAGGTGCGGGTGCGCCGCGAG
>JAPLKK010000106.1:1811-4990 GCA_026388115.1 Elusimicrobiota bacterium
CTGGTGGTGCCCAACGGCAAGGTGAAGCTCCTGAACGCGCTGCCTTTCACCTGCGGCGACTTGAGACGCGAGAGCATCGCTGACGCGTGGGAGCGCGTGCCGCGCGCATGGCGCTCCCCGGAGGTGAAAGAGTTCACCGACCGCCTGCTCAAGGACCCGACGCTTTTGCGGCACGCCAACGAGTGCTGGGAAATCGGCTCCCTAGCTGGCGCGCGGATACCGGCGTAGTCTTTACGCCGTAGTTCATGTCCAGCCGCTGCAGCCCCGTGAGGCAGTCGGAATTGCCCGGGTCGAGCTCTCGGCAGAGCGACCATTCCTCCTGGGACTTCTCGTAGTCGCCCTTCTGGTAGTAGATGATCCCGCTGTTCCAATGCTTGACCGCTTCGCGCCGGTCCGCTTCCGAAGGCGACTCGGGAAAGGCGATCTGCAGCGGGGCGACGCCCACCGGCTCGGTCGGAGCGGGAAGCGCGAGCCGGGCGCCCTCCTCCGCGGGCCTCGCGGCCGGCGGTTCGCTCACGCGCTGGAGGGCATCGAAGCCGAAGCCGGCCGAGAGCAGAGCGACCCAGACGGCCGCCTTGAGGCAGGCTTGCCACGCGGTCAGGTCGCCGCGCTGGTAGAGCAGGTAGGGCATCAGCATCGGCCAACCGACGAGCACGGCGCACTTGACGGGAACGGGGATCTCGCGGCGCGAGCGGTCGAGCCACGCGAGCCAGCACGCGCAGAACATGCCGCCGACCGCCCAGGCCGCCGCCGTCAATGCGAGGTATAGATCCATCGCCGCACCGATTCGATGAAAGCGTGCCGGTGCTCGCGCTCCAGCATGGTGAGCGCGAGAGGCTTGGTCCTAAGGCCCGAGAGCTTCAGCCTCGCGCCGTGGGTGTCGAACTCCTCGATCGCGTAGATCTCGCGCCACGGGATCGTCCGCGTGAACAGGAATCCTTCGTCCAGCGCCAGCCCGTGGCGCGAGGTGCGCGCGAAGGGCCGGCCGGCTTTCAACCAGAACATGCGTCCGGCGAGCACGGCCGCAAAGCCGCCCACCGCGGCGCATGCCGCGGCGGGGACGATCTCGAGGCTCGCAAGCCCCAAGGCGCAGACCAGGGCCGCCAAACAGGCGGCCGGGAAGCCTAGGGCGAGGAAACGATAGCGTGAGGCCTGATACTCGGAAAGGCGGAATTCAAGAGACGGCGGACCCGCAACAGCGGCTGCGGGCTCCCGGAGCTCGGCGCGCTCCCGCATGCCGCAAGTATAGCCCCGGACCGCAAAGATTCAAGCACAAGAATGTTACGGCTTGGCAAACGCCGGGGCGCGCAGAAGCGGCTGTGCTTGCGGCGCGTCTTGAGCCAAGCGCCCGCTACCACAGGTCCGCCTTCGAGAGGGCCTCCACCCGGGTCTCGGCGTTCGCGACCTGCTCGTTCCGGAACGGGCCGCCCACTTCCTTGAAGAAGCCGTCGCCGCGCACGTAGTAGACGCCTTCGCCCTGCGTATCCTTGATCGGCGTCTGGATGCGCCACTTGGCGTTGAGCATCATCGCCGCCAGCGGGTCGTTGCCCGTCTTGTCGGCGTTGGTCACCGTCGGGACCTCGGCCGTCAGCGTCACGGTATAGCCCCAGGCCACGCTGACCATCAGCGGCTCGATGGTCACGCCGGTGAGGTAGCGGCCCTTCCCCTTATAGGAGCCCCCGGTCGTCCGCACGACTTGGTACCTGATCTCCACGACCTTGATGCCATAGGCGTTCTTAGCATAGAAGGCGTAGATGGTCCCCTCGGGGGCGTCCCACCCGGACAGCTGGGCCCAGTTCGTGATGCCCTCCGGGACGGCGGCGGCGTACTGCGTCTTGACGTGCACGACCGGCTTGTTGTCCACCACGATCTTCCAGATCTTGAGGCCGATGTTGATGACCTGGTCGATGACGACGATCGGGTTCTCATCGAATCCGCCGGCAGGCGGCTCCGGCACCGCCATCGGATGCATCGACGCGCCGAGGTTCTCGATGCGCGAGGACTCCTCCGTCACCGTGAACTGCCTCGGGTCGCGCTTGGCGGCCTGGACCTCGGCGGGGCTGAAAGTCTTCGTGTTCGCTGCGGGAGCCTGCTGACACCAACCGGCTGCGGCGACCAGCATCAGGACATTCAGCATTCGGACCTCCGGCCCTGGTCGGGTCTCGGAGGATTCTCCTCCGCGGGGGTGCCGGACCAGGGGGCCTACTCAGTCTAGCCGAAGGGCCCAGAATGCCGAGTGCCGGATGGCACGACGCTTTATAGGTCTAAGGACCTACGTTGTGTGTCAGGCTTTAAGTCTTTCAGTTCAGACTTTCGCTTCCACCGCGCGCGGGCCGGCCTGGATCTGCGAAAGATCGGCCACGGCCTTGCAGACCCGCACCAGACGCGTCAGCAAGGCGAGACGATTCGCGCGCACGCCCTCGTCCGGATCCATCACGAGCACGTCGTCGAAGAAGCGGTCCACCGCGGGCTTGAGACCCACGAGCTCGCGCAGGGCTTCCTCGAAGCGTTCACCCTGAGCCTTGTCGCGAGCCTCGCTCTCGGTGACGCGCAGCAGCTCCCAGAGCGCCTTCTCGGCGTCGGAGGTGAACCGATCCTCGCGCGGCTCGGAGCCGCCGTCCAGGCTGACTTTCGCCTGCTTCAGGATGTTCGACGCGCGCTTGAGGGCCGAGGCGATGGCCTCGAAGTCGGGGTCCGGGCGCAGCGCGTGCACGGCCGCGACCCGCAGGCCGGTGCGCGGCAGGTGCTTGAGGCCACCCTCGCGCACCGAGCGGATCTCGTCGGCCGCGTAGCCCATCTCCCCGAACAGCGTCTCCATGCGCTGCCACAGGAAGGCGCTCAGATCCCGCGCGACCTGCCCGCGGTATCTCTCGTCCCATTTGCCCGCGGCCTCCGCGCCCGCGGCCGACAGCTGCTCCGCCACCCGGCGCACCGCCTCCGCCGCCGCCCATTCCAGGTCGAGCGGAAGCTGCTTCTCCAGGACGATGCGCACCGCCCCGGTCGCCTGGCGGCGCAAGGCGAAGGGGTCCTCGCTGCCGGAAGGCTTCTGGTCGGCCAAGAAGAGCGCCGCCAGCGTATCGAGCTTGCCGACCGTGGCGGTGAGGCGGGCCGCCGTGTCCGCCGCCAATGGCCTGGCGACGTAAGTTGCGCAATCCATTGTTTTAGCAGTGAATTCCGCC
>JAPLKK010000001.1 GCA_026388115.1 Elusimicrobiota bacterium
GTCGGAGCGCTGCGCCTGGACGGTGGGAGCCTGGAGCGACTCTACGACGGGTTTGACGTCCACGCCCTGGTCGAAATTGACATCCGCGGCGGCGATGCACGCCGGAAGCGAACAGGCGACGAGGGCGATGAGCAGTTTCTTGAGCATTTCCCGGACCTCCAATCTGCCACCGATTCTACAATAAAAAAGGGCCCACAAGACCTATTTTTCATCTGGGTCTTGTGGGCCCCTGGCGACGCCTGTCCCTACTTGATCGCCAGCACCTCTTTGTCCTGCCCGAAGATGTAGGCGATGAGCGCGGCGCGGATCCACATCCCGTTGCGCTCCTGCCGCCAGAAGACCGCGCGCTCGTCGTCGTCGATCGTCGTTTCGATCTCGTGGCGCCGGGGCAGCGGGTGCAGGATGGCGCAAGTGGGCTTGAGCTTGGCCAGATGTTCCTGCTTCAAGTTGAAGCGGCTGTAGTCCATGCCCTTTGACTCGTTCGCCTTGTCCCACTCGTCCTGGATGCGCGTCATGTAGATCGCGTCCGCCTCGGGCAGGACGGTCGTCAAGTCGTCGCACTCGCGATACGGGATATGGTGCCGTTTGAGGAAGGCGAGGATGTCCGCTTCCATCTTGAGCTGAGGCGGCGAGACGAAGACCAGCTTGACGTCCTTGTAGTTCTTCATCAGGTAGGACAAGGAGCGCACCGTGCGGCCCCGCTTGAGGTCCCCCACGAAGGCGACGGTCTTGCCGTCGAGGCCGCCCGGCAGGCTGCGGCACAGGGTGTAGACGTCGAGCAGGGCCTGGGTCGGGTGCTGGTCCGAGCCTGAGCCGCCGTTGATCACCGGCACGGCGCGCTTGGCCCGGTTCATCACCCAGGCGGTCTTCTCTACGAAGCCCGGGGCCGGATGGCGCATGATGATGAGGTCCACGTAGCTGGAGAATGTCCGCACCGTGTCCTCGGGCGATTCCCCCTTCACCTCGGAGGAGGTGGTGGTGTCGCGGATCTCGGAGGTGCGCAGGCCGAGGATGTGGCAGGCGTTCAAGAACGACAGGAAGGTCCTGGTCGAGGGCTGGACGAAGTAGAGCATGGCCCGCTTGTGGGGCAAGAGGTTCGCCGCGGCAAGGGCGCCTTCCTTGGTCTTCATGGCCGCGCGCAGGTGGTCGGCGACGCGGCAGAGGTGATCGAGGAGCTTGCGGTCGAACTGCTGGGCGAAGAGGCAGTCGTAGAGGCGCCCCTTGCGCGTGAAGAACGGCACCCTTTCCGACACCGGCCTGGGGTGGAACTCCTCCCAATCGCGCGGCACTGCGGTCATCGTCGGCGCTCTCTCCATTTCAATCTCCCTTGAATCCAATCGACGAAAAGCCGGGGCCTCGGTTCTCATCGAAGCCCCGGCTTCCACCATTTCGCTGTAGAGAGACGTTAACATAAAGCGTCAAAAGCAGGCAACACTGATGTATAATCGCGGGCATCCGCGCCATCCAACCAGCAGGAGGAAACAGGAACAAATGATCACGAACATGAAGGGCAAGGATTTCATCAGCATCATGGATTACAGCAAGGAGGAGCTCGAGACTATCTTCGAGGTGGCCTTCGACCTCAAGCGCCGCATCGCGATCGGCGAGGATCACAGCCATATCCTGGCCGGCAAGAGCCTCGGGATGCTCTTCGCCTCCCCCTCGACCCGCACCCGCATCTCCTTCGAGACGGGCATCACCCAGCTCGGCGGCCATGGCCAGTACTACACGCCCGAACAGCTCCAGCTCAAGAACAAGGAGTCCTGGAAGGACACCGCCGAGATGATCAGCCGCTTCCTCGCCGGTTTCTCCGTCCGGCTCTATAACCTCAAGGCGCAGATGGGCACCGAGACCTATAAGTACGGCGACGCCCGCGAGGTCCTGCGCGCCATCGCCAAGGACGCCTGCATCCCCGTCATCAACATGCTCGACGACAAGGAGCATCCCTGCCAGATCATGGCCGACATCATGACCATGATGGAGAAGTTCGGCAAGGACGACTACAAGAAGAAGAAGATCGTCATGTCCTGGGCCTACGACGACCGCGCCAAGTCCGCGGGCGTACCGCAGACCATGATCGCGGCCGCCGGCATCCTGGGCATGAACGTCGTCTTGACCTATCCGAAGGAGCCCGGCGTCTACGACGTGGACCCCGAGTACGTGGAGTTCGCCAAGGAGGCCTGCAAGGCTTCCGGCGGCAAGCTCACCATCGAGCACGACATCTGGAAGGCGGCCAAGGGCGCCGATGTCATCTACGCCAAGTCCTGGGCGCGCGACCCCGACAAGCATGCGAAGCTGGGCCCGAAGTACGCCGAGGACTGGTGCATCAGCCACGATCACTTCAAGGGGGCCAACAAGCAGGCGAAGTTCATGCACTGCCTGCCGGCCAAGCGCAACAAGGAAGTCACCGACGCCTTGATCGACGATCCGAAGATCTCGATCGTCAACGACGAGGCCGAGAATCGCATCCACGTCCAGAAGGCCATCATGGCCTTGACGATGCGGTAATCTGAAACAAAGAACCGCCGCTTCCGCCCGCTGCGGTGTTGCCGCAAAGGGTGGTCCGATCCACCGTCAACGTGCCCTGGTTGCAGATGGCGGCGCCGCTCCCGCCCCCACCCTCACCCCCGGCAAGGCTTTTTCCAGTGTCGTCGCCCCATCCCCCACAGCCGCCACTTCCACCCTTTGCTGTGTTGAGGCTAAGAGTGCTCCGATCCACGATCATCGCGCCCCAGTTGAGGATCGCCCCACCGCTGCCTTCGCCGCCCGGGTAACCCTGAGTAACAAAGTTATCTATGACCGGAACCAGTGGAAGGTCGACCCCTACAAGGGCAAGGCCGACGAGAAGTACGTCTACGGCCGCGGCGCGGCCGAGAACAAGGGCGCTCTCGCCGCGATCATCTACGGCGTCAAGGCTGCGAAGGAGGCGGGCCTCCTGCAGGGGACCGCTGTCGTGGTCGGCAGTACCTTCGAGGAAGATTGCGACGGCCGCGGGCTCTGGTTCGCGCTCGCGAAGACGGGCCTCAAGCCCGAGGCCGTGGTGGTCGGGAAATTCACCGAGCTCAAGATCATGCGCGGCCAGCGCGGCCGCATGGAGATCAAGGTCACCGTTCCCGGCAAGTCCTGCCACGCCTCGACCCCGGAGCAGGGCATCAACCCGATCTACGCCGCGCTGCCCCTGATCGCGGGCATCGAGAAGCTCAACGCCCGCCTCAAGAAAGACGCCTTCCTGGGCAAGGGGACGATCGCGGTCACCCAGATCAGCGTCAAGAGTCCGGGGTTCAATCGCTTGGGGCACGAGGTGTGCCTTTCCGTGGACCGCAGGCTGACGGTCGGGGAGACCAAGGACCTCGCCCTCAAGCAGATACGCTCGCTGCCCGGCGCGAAGGGGGCAACAGTCGAGACGCTGTTCTACGAGAAGCCGGCCTCGACGGGGCTTGCGCAGCGGGTCGAGAAGTATTTTCCCGGCTGGTCCATGCCCGAGGATTCGAAGGTCGTCAAGGCGGCCAAGTGGGCGTTCGCGCACGCCTTCGCGGCCAAGCCCGTTGTGGACAAGTGGACGGTCAGCTCCGACGGGGTCTCCTCTTGCGGCCTGCTGGGCATCCCGACGGTGGGCTTCGGCCCGGGCGAGAAGCGGTTTCTGCATAACTACGACGACCGCATCGCCATCGAGGACATGCTCAAGGCCGCCAGGTTCTACGCCCTGTATCCGAAGGCTTATCAGGAGGTGCCATGAAGATCGAGGTGCGCAAGCAGTACAAGTTCGGTTGAAGTGATAGACTTTTCCGTCGGAAATGGCCTATAATCGAGGCCAGTAACGCCGCGAAATACCCATCGAATCAAGGAGAAACCGCATGAATCTGTTCGGAAAACACCTCGTCTGCACCCAGGACTGGAGCGTGGAAGAGCTGGAGGCCGTGCTCGGGCTGGCGGCGGAGATGAAGAAAGACCGCTTCTCCCCCAAGTACACCTCGCTGCTCGCGTACAAGACCTTCTTCATGTTCTTCTATAACCCCTCCGTCCGGACCCGCCAATCCTTCGAGTGCGCGGCGACCGAGCTCGGCGGCCACGCCCAGTTCCTGGAGCCCTCCAGCATGCGTCTCAAGACCTCCAAGAGCGCCGGCGAGACCATCGAGGACGCCGCCAAGGTCATGAGCCGCTACGCCTGCGGCCTCGGCATCCGCATCCTTGAAGACAAGGTCCAGAAGTACGGCGACGGCGAAGCGCTTATCCGCGAGTACTGCGAGAACGCCACCATGCCGATCGTCAGCATGGCCCACGACAAGTTCCACCCCTGCCAGGGTCTGGCCGACGTGCAGGGCGCCCGCGAGCACCTGGGCAGCATCAAGGGCAAGAAGCTCCTCTTGGTCTGGGGCCACGGCGCCTTGGCGCGCTCGTGGTGTAGCGTGCAGGAGAGCATCCTCATCAACTCCCGGCTCGGCATGAACGTCACGATCGCCAACCCCAAGGGCTACGACCTGGACCCCGAAGTGATCGCGGCCACCAAGAAGAACTGCCAGGCCAACGGGACGAAGTTCGAGGTGACCAACGAGCCGGTCGAGTGCTACCGCGGCGCGGACATCGTCTACTCCCGCAACTGGATGAGCCCCAACGCCTACGACGCGGAGAAGGGCTTCCAGAAGGCGAAGGAAGTCGAGCAGGCGCTCAAGTACACCGAGTGGATCACCGACTCCAAGAAGATGGCGCTGACCAACAACGCCCTCTACACCCACCCGATGCCGGTCGACCGGGGACACGAGGTGTCCGACGAGGTCTGCAGCGGCAAGCGCTCCATCATCTACGACGTGGCGGAGAACCGCCTCCACGCGCAGAAGGCCATCATGGCCCTCACGATGAGCAAGTTCGACTACAAGCCGGCGGGCAAGGACTCGGCCAAGCGGCCGGTCGCGGCCTAAGGAGCGTTTCATGGCAAAGAAGAACCTTCGGATATTCGCGTTCGGCGGCAACGAGGTCTCCCCGGTCGGGTTGAAGGACCCGAAGACCGGCAAGGACCTCATCCCCGACATCGCCCTGCAGTGGCAGAAGACGGCCGAGACTTGCAAGCTCGTGGCCGACATCATCGAGAAGCACCCGGACGACCTCTATGTCATGACGCACGGCAACGGGCCGCAGGTGGGCAACATCCTCCTGCGGGCGGAGAACTCCCGCAACATCCTGCCGTCTTTGCCGCTCGACGTCTGCGGCGCGGACAGCCAGGGCGCCATGGGCTACATGCTGAGCATCCTTGCCAGCGAGCTCAAGATGCGCGGCATCAACAAGCAGGTCGCCGCGGTCGTGACCCAGGTCGTCGTGGACAAGAACGACCCGGACTTCCAGAGCCCGTCCAAGTACGTCGGCCCGACCTACAGCAAGGAAGAGGCCGAGGCCCGGAAGGCCAAGGACGGCTGGGCCGTGAAGTGCTACAAGAAGGACGCGGCCGGCCAGGAGATGTGGCGGCGCGTCGTCCCCTCGCCGGTCCCCACCGACATCGTGGAGATCGAGGCCGTCGAGGCCCTGATCAAGGCCGGCATCATTCCCGTGACGGTCGGCGGGGGCGGCATCCCGGTGGCCGAGGTCTCGCCCAAGACCGAGGGCTCCTCGGAAACGTACGAGATCAACTACGGCATCCAGTTCAAGCGGGGCAAGAAGGGCTCCCCGGCGAAGGTGTACTCCGGCGTCGAGGCCGTCATCGACAAGGACTTGGCGTCCGCGCTGCTCGGCAACATGCTGCTCAAGCGGGCCAAGGGACGCGGCGACGAGTACCAAGTGACGCTGACCATCTTCACCGGTGAGGACGGCGCCAAGCTCAACTACCAGAAGCCGGACCAGGTGGACCTGCGCAAGCTGACCCTCAAGGAAGCCCAGGAGATCTACAACCGCAAGCCGTGCCCTTTCCCGGCCGGAAGCATGGGGCCGAAGATCAAGGCCGCCATCAAGTTCATCGAGGACGGCGGGCACGCGGCGTACATCAGCAAGACGGAGCTGTTCGACAAGACCCTGGTCGGGACGGCCGGAACGACGATCGTCCCGTAACAGATGAGCATGAACCCGCCCCCAGGGGGGGGCGCCCCGCCCCCGCGCAAGTCGCACCGCGCGGGGGCGGGGCCTTTTTAGCTAGGAGGCCGGCAATGGCGACGATGGTGGAAAGCGGGAATATCTTGGGCTTCAAGTGCGTCCGCTGCGGCAAGGAGACGCCGGATGCCAAGGGCTACGTCTGCCCCTCGTGCAAGAGCAACCTCGACGTCGTCTACGATTACAAGGCCATCAAGGCGAGGCTCACCCGCAAGAGCCTCGATGACAACCCGGACAAGAGCGTCTGGCGCTACAAGGACATCCTGCCGATCGCCCGCTACAAGGGCGTGCCGATCGTCCACATCGGCGGGACCCCCCTCTACAAGGCGGAGCGCCTCGGCGCCGACCTCGGGCTCTCGAACCTGTATCTCAAAGACGACGGCCGCAACCCCAGCGCGTCCTTCAAGGACCGCGCGGGCGCGGTGGCCGTGGCGAAGGCGCTGGAACTCGGCGAGCGCGTCATCACCGGCGCTTCCACCGGCAACGCCGCCTCCTCGATGGCCTGCCTCACCGCGGGCCTCGGTCTGAAGACCATCATCTTCCTGCCGGAGAAGGCTCCGGTCGCCAAGATCGCCCAGCTCCTCGTCTTCGGCGCCATCGTCATCGCGGTCAAGGGAACCTACGACGAGGCCTTCGACCTTTGCCTGAAGGCGACCGACGAGTACGGCTGGTACAACCGCAACACCGGCCACAACCCCTTCACCCGCGAGGGCAAGAAGACCTGCTCCTTCGAGCTCGTCGAGCAGCTCGGCTGGCAGGTCCCGGACAAGGTGTTCGTCTCCGTGGGCGACGGCAACATCATCAGCGGCCTCTGGAAGGGCTTCAAGGACTTCCACGCCCTCGGCCTCATCGACCGCCTGCCGCAGATGATCGGGGTGCAAGCGGAGAAGAGCGACGCGATCAAGCGCGCCTTCGAGTCGGACGGCGTCATCCGGCCCGTGAGCGGCGACACCATCGCCGACAGCATCTCGGTGAGCCTGCCGCGCGACGGCGACGCGGCGGTCAAGGCTCTGCAGGAGTCGAAGGGCTTCGCGGTGTCGGTCACCGACGAGGAGATCCTCGCCGCCATGCGCGACACAGCGCGGCGCGAGAGCGTCTTCGGTGAGCCCGCCGGCGTGACCTCCGTCGCCGGCCTGCGCAAGGCCGCGGCGCAGGGAAAGGTCAAGCGCGACGAGAAGGTCGTGGCCCTCATCACCGGCAACGGCCTCAAGGACGTGGCCAGCGCCATGAAGGCGGTCGGCAAGCCGCACCTCATCGCGCCGGAGAAGGAAGAGCTGAAGCGGCTGGTCAAAGAGCACAAGATCGCTTAACTAGGAGAAATCGAATGGCGAAGCTGAACGAAGCCGTTTTGAAGAAGACCGTAGCGCGCTGCCGCGAGAAGGGCATCGTCATCCCGACGTTCGCCCAGATGGCCGACCCCTCCCGTATCCCGGAGAGCGTGAAGAAGAAGCTCAAGGGCGTGGGCCTATGGGACGTGGACCCCGTCAACCTCTTCCGTATCTCCTGGAAGAACGACGTGAAGAGCGGCCTCTACGGCGGCGTTAACTACATCGAGCTCCCGAGCGAGCTGACTGGCGTCAACGCCCGCATCATCGGCCTTGTCGGCAAGTATTTCCCGACCGGCGCGCACAAGGTGGGCGCGGCCTTCGGCTGCCTCGTCCCGCGGCTGGTGACCGGCGAGTTCGACCCGACCTCGCAAAAGGCGGTCTGGCCCTCGACCGGGAACTTCTGCCGAGGCGGGGCCTTCGACTGCGCCCTGCTCGCCTGCACGGCCGTGGCCATCCTACCCGAGGAGATGAGCAAGGAGCGCTTTGATTGGCTCAAGTCCATCGGCGCCGAGGTCATCGCCACCCCCGGCTGCGAGTCGAACGTCAAAGAGATCTACGACAAGTGCTGGGACATCAAGAAGAACCGCAAGGACTGCGTCATCTTCAACCAGTTCGAGGAGTTCGGCAACCCGATGTGGCATTACCACGTCACCGCCCCGGCCATCGAGGAGGTCTTCTCGAAGGTGAAGGGCAAGAACGGGCGCCTGGCGGGCTACGCGTCGGCCACGGGCTCGGCCGGCACCATCGCGGCCGGCGACCGGCTGAAGAAGGACTTCCCGCTCTCGAAGGTCGGCGCGGTCGAGGCCCTGCAATGCCCGACCTTGCTCCTCAACGGCTTCGGCGGCCACCGTATCGAAGGCATCGGCGACAAGCACGTGCCCTGGGTTCACAACGTGCGCAACACGGACATGGTCCTCGCCATCGATGACGAAGACGTGGTGCGGCTGCTGAGGCTCTTCAACGAGCCTGCGGGTAAGAAGGTCCTCAAGGCCCAGGGCCTCAAGGAGTCTTTCATCGACTCGTTGCCGCTGATGGGATACTCGAGCATCTGTAACATGCTCTCCGCCATCAAGATGGCGAAGTACTGGGAGCTGGGCAAAGAGGACATCATCTTCACCATCTTCACCGACTCGGTAGAGCTGTACGGCTCGCGCTTGAAGGAGATGCACGCGGAGCACGGGACGTACACTGAGTCGCAGGCGACGGGAGACCTGGAGCGGCGGCTGCGCGGCGTCGGAATCGACCACCTGCGCGAGCTCGGCTACTACGACCACAAGGCTTTGCACAACCTCAAGTACTTCACCTGGGTGGAGCAGCAGGGCAGGACGGTCGAGGAGCTCAACGCCCTCTGGGCCCCCGAGTTCTGGGACAAGACCTTCGCCCAGGTCGGCGAGTACGACAAGATGATCGAGGAGTTCAACGAGAGGACGGGCCTGCTCAAGGAGCCCGTCGGCGCGAAGAACTAGAGCTTAGCGCCGGACGAGGAGACGACCCCCGCGCCGTTTGCGGGGGTCGTTTTCTTTGAGGTCCGTCTGATCTCAGTGCTCCGTACTCCCGCGTAATACTACGAATTGTCGCCGCCGGTTGCGCTGAATACACTCAGCAGAAGGCTGGCTACGCCTGAGCCCGGTGAACAAAGATAAGCGGATCGCGGTTTTCCTCGTTGACGACCATCCGATTTTGCGGGATGGCGTGCGCCGCTATTTGACCAGCCACTCGATCATGGTGGTGGGTGAGGCTTCCGATGCCAAGGAGGCCCTTCGCAAGCTCAAGAAGCTGGCCCCCGATGTCATCGTCGTGGACGTGAGCCTCCCGGACCTCGACGGCGGAGAATTGACCCGGCGCCTGCGCCGGATCGTGCCGAAGGCGAAGATCGTCGCCTTCAGCATCATGCCGACGGCGCGGCTGGTAGAAGCCATCGTGCGCGTTTCCCAAGGCGGACTTCATTTCCCCGCCGGCATGACCGACGCTATCTTGGCCCCAGGCGCCGTGCTTTCTCCGGAAGTCGCCTTAACGCCGCGCGAGCGCGAAGTGCTTTCGCTCCTGTCCGAAGGGCTGACCAATAGAAAAGTGGCAAGAAAACTCCGCATCAGCGTCAGGACGGCGGAATCGCACCGGGACCACCTGTTGCGCAAGCTCAACAACCCCACGATGGCCGAACTCAAAAAGTACGCCATCGAGCAGGGACTGACGTCGCTTAAGGCGTGACAGTCTATCTGTCCTGCTGAATCTCTTTGATCATGTGCACCGGCAAGGCCATGGCCAGCCGGACGAGCGTGGCCGTTGGCCCGTTCAGGTTCGCCGTACTGACGACGCCGAGAACATTCCCGTGGTCATCGAAAGCGGGGGCCCCGGATGTCCCGCCAAGGATGCGGGTCTTCTTATCGGAGAACTTGACGTGGAAAGACGCCTGGTGCTCATTCGTCAACTCGGCGACCCCCGTCACCCAAGATTCCTCACGCGTGAAGATATGCACTTTGAATGGCTTGTTCTTGCGTGGACCATCCCAACGGATGGGCGCGGGCTTCCGCCCATCCAGGAGTTTCTTCAGTTTTTCCCAGTCATCGGAGGGTATGGTTGTTCCACAGACGGTTTGCTCGGCCAGGGTTGCCACATCTAGGCAGAAGTCCGCGGTAAACGCGAATGCGCGAGTCAATGGGCCATTATCAAAGCCGCGGACTCTGACACAGATCGGGTCGGAGTCCAGGCCGTTCGACGCCGCCGGCAGCGGAAGACAGTGGGCTGCGGTGATGATATGGCTTCGGGAGGCGACAAATCCCATCGCCCACTGTCTCGGGCCGGGGCTGACCAGCACAAGAGATGAAATGGCCTGAGCCCTATTGAACGACATATGCCTATCCGCTTGACGCCCCCTGAGGGTACCCGTTAAACGCCGATCCATAGATGGATCGCGTCGTATTCCACCCGAGGAAGGACGGAACGGCGGCGCGATTGCTTGTCCCGTGTGAGTTTAACGAGACCATGCTTGCGCAGGATCTCGATATCCTTAAAGACGCTGGGAAAACTGCGTCCGGAGAGTTTGGCAAGAGCATAAAGGCTTCGCGGGTCCTTTTCCTTGATCAACCGGAGCAACGCCAATCGAGCCGGGCTCAGGAAGTTCCGTGCCGCCTCGATGCTGGTGAAATTCACGCCCTCCTTCGGGGAGAAAGGCTTGCCGAGCCGAGCCGCCTCGTAGGCCGCGATGAACTCCCGGCGAGCTTCTTCTTCGTCTTGGATTCCGAATGTAATCAGTCTCATCCGCTTACTCCCGCGTATGCCACGCGGCGACATCCTTCCCGAAGTCTTCGAGGAGGGTCGGGATGTCGACGAAGGTGTACGCCGTCTGATTCTCCGAGACATGCCTGTGATGCCCTTTGGGGTGATGGTTGTCATAGAGAACGGCCGGCAGGCGAGCGCTGCTCGGGATGAACGCCAGCCGATAGCGTACGCCGTCGGGATGCTTGTCGTCTCGTGGGACTCTCCATATCACCCATTCCGTTAGATTGCCGCGGCCGTCGGTTCTCTTTCGCCGAAAGACGAGCACAGCCCTCACGGGGCGCTCCGTGCGGGCAATATATAATAAGTCATGACATATATCGTGTCAATAGGCACATAGTGCGCCGCGCCGGATGGCGCGGCTGCGGGGATGGGAACCATACCCACGTGTACGAATGAGCGTCCGAAAAGTTCCCCGGACTCGCGGGGCCGCGACTCCGTCAGCCGATGTCAGGCATGTCGCCGATGCGGCGAGCGATCAGTGGCTCTTTGTCGCGGCCTTCTTATGGTGCACGGCGCCCTTGCCGTTCGACGACGAGGAGGCGATGATCTCCGGCAGATGCTTGCGGATGGCCTCGAGAGCCTCTTCGATGGCGGCGATCGAGTTGGCGTAAGAGAAGCGCAGATAGCCCTCCCCCGCCGCGCCGAAGCAGGTGCCGCCGAGCCCGGCCACGCCCGCCTTGTCGAGCAGCGCGTCGGCCAGAGGCCGCGCCAGCATGCCGGTCTGCTTGATGTTCGGGAAGACGTAGAAGGCGCCTTGCGGCGTCTTGCAGGTGATGCCCGGGATGGAATTCAAGCCGCGCACGATGACGTCGCGCCGTTTGTGGAACTCGGCCACCATCTTGTCCACGTCGCCTTGCGGGCCGTTGAGGGCCTCGATGGCGGCGATCTGGACGAAGGTCGGCGCGCACGAGTGGCAGTTCGTCGCCAGCCGCGACATCGCGGCGAGGACAGGCTTGGGTGCCACGCCGTAGCCGAGCCGCCAGCCGGTCATCGCGTAGGTCTTGGAAAAGCCGTCGAGCAGAATGCAGCGCTCCTTCATCCCCGGCCACGACAGGATCGACAGGTGTTTGCCGCCGTAGAGGATGCGGGAGTATATCTCGTCGGAGAGCACCATCACGTCCGGGAAGCGCTTGAGGGCCTTCACCATCCGCTCGATCGTATCCGCGGTGAACACTCCGCTGGTCGGG
>JAPLKK010000114.1 GCA_026388115.1 Elusimicrobiota bacterium
TCGCCGAGGAGCTCTTCAAATTGTTTTAGGTCAGCGCCGGCCTTTTTCGCGAGGTAGCAGCGCGCCGCTTCCCCTCTCCGGCGCGCGCGCAGGTGCGTCGCCAAGCTGGCGAACACCTCGCCGGGCCGGCCTTCCAGCTCGGCGAGGAGCTCGGCCGTCGTCCTCTTGGCGGGGAGGCTGCGGCCCAGCTCCCGGACGGCGGGCAGGACGAAGCCGGGGTCCAGTTTACCGGGGCCCAGCCGTCCGCACAACTCTTCGATGAGTTCGGATTCGTTCATGGTAGGGAATTCTCTGACTCTACCAAAAAAAGGCCCCCGCTCATCGAGCGGGGGCCTCCCTCGCAGGGACCTGGGCCGGGCTTACGGCTTGCGCTGTCCCAGCGGGATGTAATGCGTCTCCCGCGGCCCGGTGTATATCTGGCGTGGGCGGCCGATCTTGAAGGTCGGCGAGTCCACCATCTCCTTCCATTGGGCGATCCAGCCGGGTAGGCGGCCCATGGCGAACATGACGGTGAACATGTTCGTCGGGATGCCGATGGCGCGGTAGATGATGCCCGAATAGAAGTCGACGTTCGGGTACAGCTTGCGCGAGATGAAGTAGTCGTCCTTGAGCGCGACCTCTTCGAGGCGCTTGGCGATCTCCAGCAGGGGATCGTCGACGCCGAGCTTATTGAGGACCGTGTCGGTGGCGCGCTTGATGATGATGGCGCGCGGGTCGAAGTTCTTGTACACCCGGTGGCCGAAGCCCATGAGCCTGACGCCGCTGGCCTTGTCCTTCACTTTCGCGACGTAGTCGTTGACGGAGATGCCGCTGGAGCGGATCTCCTGGAGCATCCCCATCACCTCCTGGTTGGCGCCGCCGTGCAGCGCGCCCCAGAGGGCCGAGATGCCGGCCGAGATGGAGGCGTAGAGACTCGCCTTGCTGGAGCCGACCAAGCGCACGGTCGAAGTCGATCCGGGTCCACCGCGTACTCCTCGGTCGGCACCGCGAACATCATCTTGAGGAAGTTGGCGCAGTAGTCGAGGCCGTTGTCGGGATAGACGAACGGCTGGCCGATGCTCTTCTTGTAGGAGGCCGCGGCGATGGTCGGGAGCTTGCCCAAGAGCCGCCACGTCGAGAGGTCGAAACTCTCCGCGGTATCCGGCGTCTTCTGGTAGAAAGTCGAGAGGGTGCTCACCGCCGAGGAGAGCATCGCCATCGGATGCGCGTCGCGCGGGAAGCCGTCGTAGAAGCGCTTCATGTCCTCATGGATGAGGGTGTGGCGCCGGACGTTGTTGGTGAAGGCGTCCAGCTGCTTCTTGGTCGGGAGCTTGCCGTGGATCAGCAGGTAGCTCGTCTCGACGAAAGTGGACTGCTCGGCCAGCTGGTCGATGGGGATGCCGCGGTAGCGCAGGATGCCGCGTTCGCCGTCCAGGAAGGTGATGGCGCTGGTGCAGGCGCCGGTGTTCATGTAGCCGTTGTCGAGGGTCACAAAGCCGGTCTCCGCTCTCAGGCTGGAGATATCGATCGCCTTCTCGCCTTCGCTGCCGACGACGATAGGGAGCTGGAACTCCTTCTCGCCGATCTTGAGAACGGCCTTCTCCGTCTTGTCGCTCACAGGCTTTTCTGCTTTCGCGGTCTGCGCCATGCGGCCTCCTGGGAAGAGGTTAAGATACCGTATCTGGATTATATGATATTTGTCGCCCATTTTACTTACCCATGCCAAGCGATTAATTGACAAAAGTCGTTTCGGCGAGCGCGAGTCCCTATTCGTGACAGCGCGCGGGTCGCCCTCCCTACGGCTCCATCGGGCTCCGCCGGCGGCTCCGGAGGGGTTGTGACCGATTTTCATCTTGGCAAACTCGCCTCTCACGATGTATAGTTAGCGCCTGCGCCCCTCCCGGGGCGGCGCAAGGAAGGTCGGCAATCCCATGAGACAGTTCTGGCTCCTCGCAGCGCTTGTACTTTCGGGAAATATCCCCGCCGCGGCATACGACGACATCCGCTTCCTCGACCCGGTGAGGCTCCAAGGGCTGGAGCGCCCCTCTTCTTTCGTCGCCTCCGCCAACCGCCTCTACGTCCTCGATGAGAAGAAGTCGCAGCTGCAGATCCTCGACGCGAGCGGCGCCTATTTGCAGGCCGTCGGCCACCAGGGCTCCGATAAGCAAGGATTTTCCGCGCCCAAGGGGCTGGCCGTCGCGCCCGATGGGACGATCTTCGTCGCCGATACCGGCAACTCGCGCATCCAGGCGTTCGATCCCGACGGGAAGTTCCTGTACGCGTTCGGCGAGAAGGGCTCGGAGCCCGGCCAATTGCGGTATCCGGAGGGCGTCGCGGTGGCCGGTTACGACCGGATCTTCGTCTCGGACACGGGCAACGACCGCGTCCAGGTGTTCACACGCGAGGGCATCTTCCTCTACGGCTTCGGCCAGAAGGGCTCGATGCTCGGCCAGCTCAAGGACCCCGGCCGCATCTTTGTGGACCCGGCGGACAACGTCTTCGTCCTTGAAGCGGGCAACGACCGCATCCAGAAGTTCGACGCGTCCGCGCGCGGCGTCAAGGAGTTCCCCGTCTCGGGCACGGATTTCGCGCTCGACTCCTACGGCTTTTTGTACGTGCTCGAGCCGAAGGCCGGAAAGGTCCGCGAGATCGCGCCCGACGGCCACGTGCCGGGCGCCTTCGGAAGCCGGGGAGAGGGGCTCGGTCAGCTGAAGGCTCCGAGCGCGGTGACGATCGCCTCCGACGGGACGATCCTCGTGCTCGACACGGGAAACTCGCGCATCCAGCGCGCGGTCCTCGCGAACAAGCAGAAGACCGAGCGCGTCGCCGCCTCGACGGCCTCGCGGCTCCTCGTGACCGGCCCCACGAGCTTCAAGCGCATCAAGGCCCCGGCCGTCGCCGCGCTGGGCGGCCGCTCCTGCGCCTACCTGGAGGACGCGCAGAAGTTCTCCGTCATCGAGGGCGATGGGTCCGAGGCCTTCCGCTTCGGCAAGCCCGGCAAGGAGCCTTCGGCCACCGCCGGGAGCGGCGGCTTGGCGCTCACCGAGAAAGACGGCGTCTTCGTCTCGGACACCGGCGACGACCGGATGCAGCACTTCGACGCCGAGGGCAAGTGGCTCGCGAATTTCGCCGAGTCGACGGGATTCTTCGACAGCAAGAAGCAGGAAGGGCGCGTGAAGGCGCCGCTCGGCGTGGCGGTCTCCGACAAGGGGACGGTGTACGTCGCCGACAGCGGCAACGCGCGCGTGGACGCCTTCACGCCGCAGGGCGCCTTCCTCTTCAGCTTCGGGCCTCAGATCGGCTCGGTCCTGCTCGAGCAGCCGGTCGGCGTCGCCTTCGACCCCGCCGGCTTCGTGTACGTGCTCGACCGCAAGCTCGGGCGGGTGGTGAAGGCCGAGCCTTCCGGCGGCTTCGTCGCCTCCTGGGGCGAGCTGGGCGAAGGCCCCGGCAAGTTCACCGACCCCGTGGCGATCGCCTGCGACGGCAAGAGCTATGTGTACGTCCTGGACGCGGGCGCCAAGCGCGTCTCCGTCTTTCATAAGGACGACGGCCACTGGATCACCAACTTCTTCGGCGCGGGGGAGGACGTTCGGGGCCTGCAGGCGCCGGCGGCCCTCGCGGTGGACGGCGACCGCCTCTTGGTCTCGGACCCGGCCAAGGCCAAGCTGCTCTTTTTCAAGCTGAGACCGCTCGCCGCACCGCCGACCTCGGTCTCCACCTCGGCCGTCGAAGGGACGGTGGAGCTGAATTTCAAGCCCTCGCCCGACCCGTGGGTCGTGAGGTACCGGGTCTGGCGCTCGCCGGCCGGCTCGGATGCCTACGCGGAAGCCGGCACGGTCGACAAGCCCCCGTTCAAGGACGCCTCCGTCGAGACGGGCAAGGGCTACCTGTACCGCGTGGCGGCCGAGGCGAGCACCGGCGACGTGGGCCCGCGCTCGGAGCCGGTCCCGGTCTTCGTGCCCGAATCCGCGAACCGCTCGCCGGTCGAACTGGGAGAGGTGGACATCAGCAACCTCCTGCCCGCGAACTACAAGTGGTACTTGAAGAACGCGGCGGGCAAGTCGATCGTGGTCAACAACGTGAACGTGCCCTTCGAGAACGTGAAGGTCAGCTTCCGCCTCAAGGACTTCATGGACTTCGCGACCGAGAGCGTCATCCCGAAGCTGTTCCCGGCGCAGAAGGTCGAGGTCCCGTTGATGGCGACGTTGAACAACCACATCCTCGAGATCACGGAGGAGACGCCCATCCAGGCGGAGATCTCGGTGACCTTCTTCGAGGGCGGAAAGCAGCGCACCGTCTCGATCGCCAAGCCTCTGCGCGTCTATTCGCGCAACGGCATGATCTGGGACAACCCGGAGCGCGTCAACGCCTTCATCACCAGCAACGACACGCCGGTGCTCGAGTTCGGCAAGAAGGTCCGCCACGACGCGCCGCCGCTCGCCGCCGCGGCCGCGGGGCTCGACCGCCCGCTCGTCGACGCGATCCGCCTGTGGCACGCGCTGGGGGAGCTCGGCGTGCGCTTCCAGGACAGCGCCACCAACCCCTTCGAGACCGTACAGCAGGACCCGACGTTCCCGGTGGACTACACGCAGTTCCCGCGCGAGACGCTCAAGCGCAAGGCGGGCAAGTGCGACGACCTCACCGCGCTGCTCGCCTCGCTGTTCACCGGCGCCAACGTGGAGACGGCGGTCCTCGATTATCCAGGCCATCTCGCGCTGATGTTCGACACGGGACAGGCCGAGGCCGCCGACGCGGGCCTGCCGGAATCCGAGATGGTGAGCTACAACGGCCATTGGTGGATCCCGATCGAGCCGACCTTGGTGGGTTCGAGCTTCGCGGACGCCCATCATCAGGCGCTGGCCACCTATCGCGACATGGACAAGACCCACCGCGTGCGCGTCATCGACCCGCGCAAGGCGGTCGCGTCCTTCGAGCCGGTGACGATGGCGGCGACCGAGTGGACCGTGCCGACGCCGGACGCGGCGGCCGTGGCGAAGAAGGTGGACGCCGAGGCGGCGGCGTACGCCGAGTCCCGCTACAAGTTCCTCAAGGGCCTCTATGAGGCCCGCGGAGAGGACGCGGAGAACCTGAACCAGCTCGGGCTGCTGGAGGCGGAGATGGGCCATCTCGACGCCGCGCTCGCCCGCTTCGAGAAGGCGCGCGCGGCCGACGCCTCGAGCGCCGCCGCGCTCAACAACATCGGCAGCGTCGCGTTCCTGACCGGCGACTGGGCCAAGGCGGAGGAGAGCTTCAACCAGGCCGCGGCCGCGGACCCGTCGGACGTCGGCATCTGGCTCAATCTCGCCAAGACCGCGGCGAAGCTCAAGGACCCCGTGAAGCTGAAGACGTACGGCCAGAAAGCCCTGGCCGCCGCCGGCGAATCCGACCGGCCCACCGTGGAGACGGCGCTCAGGGCGCTGTCCAAGGAGTGACGACATGATCCCACTGTTGATCGCCGCGCTGCTGCTGACGCCTCAGGCTCGAGCCGAGGACGCGGCGGCAAAGCCGCAGTCCGCCGTCAGCGACGCGAGGAAGTGGCTCGAGCACCTGCGGGAGGGACTGGCCGAGTCCGCGGTCAAGAAGCAGCGCCGCCGGATGTCGGGCGAGGCTCCTGCCGCCGACGCCAAGCCGGCGGAGCCGAAGGGCTCCTCGGACGCGAAGCCCGCGGCGGAACCGAAGCCGGCGGAGGGACGCGCCAACTAGCCGGCGGCGTGGGAACGCCGATGGCGCCGCTCTCCGGGACCCCGGTCGCCGCTCACGCCGCATACGCGGTGCTGCTGCCTCGCGCCGACCGCGCCGACGCGCCGCGCGTGGCACGGGCCTTGGCGCGCTTCTTGGAGGTGCCGGTCCATGACGCGGCCGTGCGCGCCCGGCGCTCCTGCGGCATCATCGCCGAGGGCCTGAGCGAGGAGCACGCGAAAGCCTTGGCCAGGCATCTCGAGGAGGAATCGGTCGGCGGCTGGGTGCTGCGCGGCGACGCCCTCGCCACGGTGCCGATCGCCGAGCCGGTCAGGGGGCTGGAGCTGTTCGCGATGGGCATCCGGCCGGCGCTCGAGGGCGGCGGCGAGCTGATCGCCGGGCGCTCGATCCGCCTCGTCGCCGCGGCGTCCATCGAGCGCTCCATGATCCTCGACGTGCTGATCGACTTTCCCTTCAGGCGCCTGCGCGTCCAGGCCGAGCGTTTCGATTTCCGCTGCCTCGGCGGGCGCATGAACCTCGACGCCCGCAACAACCTGCGCGAGCTCGTCTGTGCGCTCTGCGCCCTGTCTCCTTCCGCGCTGCGCGGCCGCGGCACGGAGATGCTGCTCGCCGACGGGCGCGCCGAGCCCCTCTCCTACGACGCGGTCGAGGACTTGGAGCGCGAGGAGCGCTGGCTCCTCACCATCGCCTGACGGGGCTCAGCGTTTGGCTCGCCGGGTGTTGCGGTGCATCGCCGCGCCGGTGGCGAGGCGCAGGACGGTGGCCGTGCCGTCCTCCACGCTGAAGCGCGCCTCGAAGTCGTGCAGGTAGAAGCCCAAGTCCACGCCTTCGCGGCTCTGCGCGCGGTCGCGCGGGTTGCGGATGTCGTGGCGCAGCACGTCGATGAGGAGGCCTTTGATGCCGATGCCGCCCAGCCGGCGCTCGGCGGCGGCGACGTCTTTTTCGGCCTGCTCCGCGAACGCCACCTTGAGCGCGGGGAAGGGGATGTTCTTCAGCCAGCCGGTGGAAGCCTCGGGATCGCTGTCCGACTCGGGAACATAGGGCTTGATGTCCAGGATCGGCGTGCCGTCGACGAGATCGATGCCGGAAAGATGCAGCGTGGCGCCATCGATCCCCACCAGCCGCACCAGCGAGAGCCCGATCGGGCTGGGCCGGTGCGGGGAGCGGGAGGCGAAAAGCCCGATGCTCTTTCCCCTGAGCCGCGGCGGATGCACCTTGGGAAGCAGCCTCTTGTTCGTGTTGAGATGCAGATAGGACAAGAGCCACAGGTGGCTGAAGCGCTCGAGCCCCGCGAGCGACTGTTCCGGCTTGTGCTCCGCGGCGATCGTCAAGGTCGCGGTCGCTCCGGGGGCCAGGCGGGCCTGGCGCGGGGTTCCGAATTTCTCGCGGAAGCACGAGCGCAGGACGCCGATCACGCGCATCCTCATGGCGAGCACATCTTAACAGTCCGTAAGGGTCCTGCGCTAGCGCGAGCCGGTTTCTTGTATTAGGGCTTCCTCGGCAGCGTCGAGGCGGTGGCGATGTTGGCCAGGCCTCGGCTGCCGCGCTCGATCCACTCGTTCTTCAGCGCGAACAGCAGGCCGCGCGTGGAGCCCACGCGGCACCGCTCTCCGATGGCAAGCAGCGAGATGCGGCCGCCCTTCTTGAGCCGGATGCGGTGGGGGCCCGGGCGCAGGATGCGCGCCTCGGGCTCGTCGACGAAGCGCATGCGCATCTTCGCCGAGTACCGCTCGGCCAGGGCGAGGTTCACCATCAGGTGGTCCATGGCCCCGCCGAGGGCTCCGGCGATCCAGACGTCCTCGTGGCCGCGCTCGAGCGCGAAGCGCAGGGCCTTCTCGAAATCGGACCGTTCGGTGTCGAAGTCGCACAGGAAGACCGCGTCGCGCCAGCGGGGGCGGCGCGCGGGGAGGGAGTCCATGTCGCCCAAGATGACGCGCGGCTTGAGGCCGAGGGCGATCGCGTGGCGCGCGCCCCCGTCGGCGCAGATGACGGCCGCGCACTCGCGCGCCGCGCGCCGCACCGTCCGCGGCTTGCGGATCTCGCCGTTGAGCAGGATGAGGAGGCGGTTCCGGTTCATCGCAGCTTCCTCGCCAGGGCGGTCGTCGAGTAGCCGGGTTTGAGCGGCAGGAGGACGACCCGTCCCGCGTGTTCGCGGCCGGCGACCTGGCCCGGGCGATAGTCGGCTCCCTTGACGAGGACGTCCGGCAAGAGCCGGGCCACGAGCTCGGCGGGCGTGTCCTCGCCGAAAACGGTGACCAAGTCCACGCATTCGAGAGCCGCGAGGACGCGGGCGCGGTCCAGCGCGCGGTTGAGCGGCCGCTCGGGCCCTTTGCCGAGGCGTCGCACGGAGGCGTCGGAGTTGACGCCGACGATGAGCGCGTCGCCCAGGCCTCGAGCCTTCTCCAGGAGCTCGACGTGTCCCGCGTGCAGCAGGTCGAAGACGCCGTTGGTGAAGACGACCTTGCGCCGGGCCTTGGCCCAGGCCCGGCGACGTTCGACCGCCGCGGCGCGAGAGACGACCTTAGTGCGCGCAGGGCGCATCGGGATAGAGCGCGGATTCGACGAGCTCGCAGAGGATCTGGATGATCGTGATGTGCGCCTCCTGGATGCGGGCGACCGCCGTCGAGGGCACGCAGACGCAGTGGTCGACCATGGGCCGGAGCTTCCCGCCGGTCCCGCCGGTGAGCCCGATCGTGGTCAGACCCAGGCGCTTCGCGGATTCGACGGCTTTCAGGACGTTCGGCGAGTTGCCGCTCGTGGAGATGGCGACCGCCGCGTCGCCGGGCTTGGCGTGCGCCTCGAGCTGGCGCGAGAACACGTGTTCGTAGCCGAAATCGTTGGCGATCGAGGTGAGGTCCGCCGAGTTGACCGTCAGCGCGATGGCCGCGAGCGGCGGCCGGTTGCGCCGGAAGCGCCCGACGAGCTCGTCGGCGAAGTTATGCGCGTCGCACGCCGAGCCGCCGTTCCCGAAGGTCAGGATCTTGTTGCCGGCGCGCAGCGTCCGGGTCAGTAGTGCGCCGATCTCGGCGATCGCGTCGGCCTGCGCCGCCGTGGCCTTGATGACCGAGGCGCTTTCCTCCAACTGTGCGGCGACGAGGCTCTTAAGCCCGGGATCCGTTCTTGTTGCCACTGTCGGCCTCCAGGAGATGCATGGCGAGATGGGTGTCGAAGCGGCCGGAGCGGAAGCGCTCGTCGGCCAGGACCTTGAGATGGAACGGGATCGTCGTCGAGATGCCCTCGATCTGGAACTCGGACAGCGCGCGGGCGGCGCGATCGGCGGCCGCGGCCCGGTCGGGCGCCCAGACGATGAGCTTGGCGAGCAAGCTGTCGTAAAAGCTCGGCACCGTGTAGCCGGCGTACAGATGCGTGTCCACGCGCACCCCGGGCCCTCCGGGCAGGCGCAGCCGTTCGACGAGGCCGGGGCAGGGCGCGAAATTCCTGGCCGGGTCCTCGGCGTTGATGCGGTGCTCGATGGCGTGGCACAGGATCGTCGAGGCGCGCCGGGCGTCGAAGGAAAGCGGCTCGCCCATGGCGATGCGGATCTGCTCGCGCACGAGGTCCAGCCCGGTCACCGTCTCGCTGACCGGATGCTCGACCTGCAGGCGGGTGTTCACCTCGATGAAATAGAAGCGGCCGTCGGTGTCGAGCAGGAACTCCACCGTGCCGACGCTCGAGTATCCGGCCGTCTTGGCGAGGCGCACGGCCGCCTTCATCATCGCCTCGCGGGTCTTCGGCGTGACCGCCGGCGAAGGCGATTCCTCGATGAGCTTCTGATGGCGGCGCTGGACCGTGCAGTCGCGCTCGGGCAGCGCGACCGTGTTGCCGTGCTCGTCGGCGGCGATCTGGATCTCGACGTGGCGCGGGTGCTCGATGAGCTTCTCGACGTACACCGAGGCGTCGCCGAAGGCGGCCTTGGCCTCGCTCTGGGCGGTGCGCAGCTCACCCTCGAGCGCGGCGGGCTCGCGCACCAGCCGCAGGCCCTTGCCCCCGCCGCCCGCCGCCGCCTTGACCATCAGCGGGTAGCCGATGGCGCCGGCCTGCGCCAGGAGGGCCGCGGCGTCGTGGCCGTCGCCGAGGCAGCTCCTGGTCCCGGGCACGACCGGGACCTCCGCCTTGATGGCCAGCTCCTTGGCGGCCATCTTGTGGCCGAGCTTGCGGATCGCTTCAGCCGGCGGACCGACGAAGATGAAGCCGCGCTCGGCGCAGGCCGCGGCGAAGGAGGCGTTCTCAGCCAAGAAGCCGTAGCCGGGATGGATGGCCTGCGCGCCGGTCATCTTGGCGGCGGAGAGCAGGACGTCGGGCCTGAGATAGCTCTCGCCGGCGTGCGCCGGCCCGATGCAGACCGCTTCGTCGGCCATGCCGGCGTGCATCGACTCGCGGTCGGCCTCGGAGAAGACGGCGACGGACTTGATCCCCATCTCCCGGCAGGCGCGGATGACGCGCACGGCGATCTCGCCGCGGTTGGCTATGAGAAGCTTCTCGATCTTCATTGCTCCACCTGGACGCTTTTGTCCCAGAGGTTCACGCGCCACGCGCCCAACAGGGCCCGGCCCGCGCGGACCGAGACGCGGTACTGCGCGCCGTCGACGTAGTCGGCCTCCCACTGCTCCGGCGGCAAGGGGCCCCTCCCCTGCGCCCTCCATTCCCTCGCCGTCTCGGCTCTCGTCTGCTCGCGCGACTCCAGCAGGGTGAGGCCCCCGGGCTCCGGGTGCTGCTGCGCCAGCTCGATCGCCTCTTTCTTGCCGCCGCCGGAGAAGATGGCGAGGGAGCGCAGGGCGTACGCCGTGTCGGCCTGCCTCTCGCATACGGTGGAGGCCTGCGTGAAATCGTTGAGGGCGCGCTGGGTCTCGCCGAGGCCGAGGCTGCTCTCGGCCCGGCCCAACGTCAGCTCGCATTGCTCGGCGTGGCTGGTCCCCAGAGACAAGAGGCGCGAGTATTCGGTGTAGGCGTCCTGATAGCGCCCGAGCCCGTCTTTGTAGGTCTCGGCGAGCACGCTGCGCACGTGCTTCGAGTCGTCGGAGGCCAGCGTCATCGGCGCGGGATAGCGCTGGGAGAGCTCAAGGGCGCTCTTGCACTCCTTCTCCGTCTCCGTGGCGCGAGACGGCTCGCCGAGCGCGTGGAGCGCTTCGCAGGCGGAGGCAGCGGCCTGAGGGTCGCGGGGGTTGACGGCCTCGGCCGCGCGCGCGAGCTGCAGCGCCGCCGCGGCGTCGCGGCGGTCGAATGCGTCCTCGAAGTCGCGCAGCAGGTTCCAGACGAACGGGCGGCGCCACTGGCCATCCTCGCGCAGCCAGACCATGAACTCCAGCTCGGGGCTCTTGCCCGGCGCGTCGAGCCGGTAGCTGAAGAAAGCGGTGTCGCCTTCGACCGCCAGCACGCGGAGATCGGAGTAGTCCCACGGCGCGGCGTCGGAGATCTTCTGGAACTCCGCGAGCGGGCAGGCGCGCTTGGCGGCTTCCGTCAGGGAAGCGTATGCCTTCTCGTACTCGGCGGCGCGGAGCGCGTTCAGGTAGCGGCGCGCCGCCGCCATGGACTGCACCTGCGGCTGGCCGAGGTTGTGGCGGCGCATGCCGGCGACGAGCACGCCCAGCGCGAGCAGGATGACCGCGAGGGCCGTGGAGGCTCGCGCGAACACCGGGGAGGACACGGCGCGGCGGATGGTGCCTTCCGGAGGCCTCGTCTTCCCCTCCGTAACGGGACGCAGGCGAGGCGGGGAGGAAGGCGCCCTGGCCGGCGGCACGAACGCCCTGGGAGGGGGCCCGGGAGAGGGCTTGCGGGGCGGCTCGGCGGGCTTGGCGGCGGGCGGGGGCTCGTGGGACGGGCGATGCACCGGCGCGGGCGTGTGCAGGTCGGCGGGCGGCCTCCCCTTGTCGGCGGCGCCCGGCTTGGCCGGCGGCTCTTTGGGAGCCGCTGCCCGCCCGAACATCGTGTGCGGCAGGGCCACGTCGGCTCCGGAGCGAGGGGGCGGCGGCGGCGCCGCGTCCAGGTTCAGGCCCGCCACCGCGTTCAACGCCGGCGGCTTCGGGCCGGCGGGCTTGTCCTCAGCCGGCGGCGCGGCGGAAGGTCGTGGCTCGGCCGGCTCCTGCTTCTTCTCGTCCGCGTGCCGGCGCGCCTGCTCCATCTCGTGGGAGGCGGACTCGACGACGCGCTCTTCGAGAGGAGAGGCCGACTTGCCCTTCTTGGGCGCGGCCGCGGGCGCGGCGGGCGCGGGCTTCGACGGCCCGACCTGCTTGTTCGCGCCGCCGTCGATGCGGCTGCCGCAGGTGTCGCAGAACTTCTTCGCCAGGGAGTTGTGGAAGCCGCAGTCGCCGCAGGCCCGCACGACGCGGCCGCCGCAGCCGGCGCACAGCGGCTTATCGCCGGGCTGGGGCGCTTTGCAGTTTTCGCAGAGGACTTGAGGCGGAGCCACGAGGTCTCGCTATGGAGCGATCAGGAAGAGCAATTGGCCGTACTCGACGGCTTTTCCTTCGTCGATCAGCACCTTGGCCAGCTTTCCGCCGGAGGGCGCCGAGACCTTGACGGGCGCGGCGCCCGTCTCGAGCATGCCCAGCGTGTCGCCCGGCGCGACCGCCCGGCCCTCGACGGCCGTGCGGGGCTTGCCCGGCTCGCTGAACCGGAAAAGCCCGACGCCCGGCGAAGGCACCGGCACGAGCGTCGTCGACGGGAAGGGCGCGGACGCGGGCGGGGCGTTCTCCAGCCGCAGCTCGACCGCTTCCTTGCCGCGGCGCCAAGCGATCTCGACGAGATCGGTCTTGCGCATCCAGGCGAGCATCTCTTGGAGTCCGGACGCTTTCATCGGCGGCTTCTCCTTTTGGCCGGCTTGCGGATGTTCCCGCCGCGCCCGGAGGCCGGAGCCGGCCGCGGGGGCGGGGGGGCGGGCAAGAGGCCCGACGCCAGCGGGTCGAAGGCGCCGGGCAGCATGAGGGCGGCCCGCGTCACCGTCACCTTGTCGTTGCCGTCATCGGACCCCGTCGAGACCAGGACGAGCGCGGTCTCCTTGTTCGAGAACTCCATCATCACCTGCCGGCACGCCCCGCAGGGCCTGGCGGACTTGCAGGCCACGCACACGGCGAGGATCTCGCGGTCGCCCCGCACGACGGCGTTGAACACGGCCACGCGCTCGGCGCAGATGCTCAGACCGTAGGAAGCGTTCTCCACGTTGGCGCCGGTGTACACGCGCCCTGAGGCGGTGAGCACCGCGGCTCCGACCGGGTGTTTCGAGTAGGGGCAGTAGGCCCTGCGGCGGGCCGCTTTGGCCGCCTGGACCAGCTCCAATAGACGCTTGCGCGACAGGCCGTGGGCTCGGATCATTATGGGTGACCTTAGGCCGGCACCGCTTCGTCGCGGTGCCGGCCTGCGGACGGAAATGCGGATGGCCATCATGCGGCCGCGTGCTTGCCCAAGATGAGCTCCAGCCGCTTGAGCGCGGCCGGGCTCGCCTTCCCGGGCGATGTCACCACCGCGCCCTCGAGCGCTCGGGCGCACGGGCAGCGGCGCGAAAGGCTCGCGAGCGGCCGGATGGCGCGCTCGACGAGCGCTCGGGCGTCGGCGATGTTGGCCTTGAGCGTCTGGACCACGGCGTCGGCCGACACCTCCTCGCCTTCCTTCCAGCAGTCGTAATCGGTGATGAGCGCGGCGAGGCTGTAGCAGATCTCGGCCTCGCGCGCGAGCTTCGCCTCGGGCACCGCGGTCATGCCGATGACCGAGTAGCCGAGCATGCGGTGCATGGCGCTCTCGGCTTTCGTCGAGAACTGCGGGCCCTCCATGCAGCAGTAGACGCCGCCGCGGTGGCAGCGGACCCCGAGGGCGCGGGCCTCGTCGTGGAGGACGGCGTTGCCGTCCTCGCAGAAGGGCTGGGCGAAGGCGACGTGGGCGACCACCCCTTCGCCGAAGAACGAGGAGCGCCGGCCTTTCGTCTCGTCGACGAGCTGGTCGGGGAAGACGAAGTCGCGCGGGACGATGGACTCCTTCAGGGAGCCGACGGCGCCGACGGCGATGATGCGCTCGACGCCGAGCGACTTGAGCGCCCAGATGTTGGCGCGGCCGTTGATCTCGGAGGGCAGCAGGACGTGGCCGCGGCCGTGGCGCGGCAGGAACGCGCAGCGCACGCCGGAGAGGGTGCCGAGCACCAGCGCGTCGGAGGGGTCCCCGAACGGCGTCTGGACGCGCGCCTCGCGGACGTCCGTGAGGTTGTCCATCTCATAGAGGCCGCTGCCGCCGATGACGGCGATCTTCGCCTGTTCGGTCATATGAACCTTAGGCTGGCACCGCCTGGTCGCGGTGCCGGCCTGCGGACGGAAATACGGATGACCATCATGCCGCCACGGCCCCGATCTCGGCCATGAGCTCCGGGTAGATCGGATGGCGCCCGCACAGCGTCCGCACCTTTTGGCGTACCGCGGACAGGTACGACGGGTCGGCCCGATGGGCCAGCGCGTCGTCGATCAGCTCGGCGATCTCGTCCATCTCCTTCTCTCCCATCCCGCGCGTCGTGACGGCGGGGGTGCCGATGCGGATGCCGCTGGCGATGAACGGCTTCTCGGGGTCGTAGGGGATGGCGTTCTTGTTCACGGTGATGCCGGCCTGGTCCAGCGTCTTCTCGGCGTCCTTGCCCGTGACCTTCTTGGGACGCAGGTCCACCGAGAACAGATGGCAGTCCGTGCCGCCGGCCACGATGCGGAAGCCTCGGTCCTGCAGCGCCTGGGCGAGCCGCCGGGCGTTGGCCAGCACGCGCTCCTGGTACCGCTTGAACTCGGGCTTCAGCGCCTCGCCGAAGCAGACGGCCTTGGCGGCGATGACGTGCATCAGGGGGCCGCCCTGGCTGCCGGGGAAGTTCATCTTGTCGAGGGCCGGGGCGTGCTTCGTCTTGCATAAGATCATGCCGCCGCGCGGCCCGCGCAGCGTCTTGTGCGTCGTCGTCGTCGTGAAGTCCGCCAGCGGCACCGGGGACGGGTAAAGGCCCGCCGCGACGAGACCGGCGTAGTGGGCGATGTCGGTCGCGAAGAAGGCTCCGGCCGCGTCGGCCATCTTCTTGAAGCGTTCCCAGTCGAAGACGCGCGAGTAGTTGGAGGCGCCGATGAACAGCATCTTGGGCTTGTGCTCCGCCACCAGCCGCTCGGCCTCCTCGTAGTCGACGCGCTCGTCGTCCTTGCGCACGTTGACGGGGACGATCTTGAAGAACTTGCCGGAATAGTTCAGCGGGTGCCCGTGGGAGAGGTGCCCGCCGTGCGCGAGGTTGAGGCCCATCACCGTGTCGCCGTGCTGGAGCACCGAGAGGTACATCGTGATGTTCGCCTGGGTGCCCGAGTGCGGCTGGACGTTGGCGTGCTCCGCGCCGAAAAGCTTCTTGGCGCGCTCGATGGCGAGCGTCTCGGCGATGTCGACGAACTCGCAGCCGCCGTAGTAGCGCTTGCCGGGGTAGCCCTCGGCGTACTTGTTCGTCAGCGGCGAGCCTTGCGCCTCCAGCACCGCCTCGGAGACGTAGTTCTCGGAGGCGATCAGCTCGAGGTTGTCCGCCTGCCGGCGGCACTCGCTGGCGATGGCGCGGAAAACGTCAGGGTCTTGGGCCTGTAGTCGTTGGAGCATGTTTTTGAATGAGACCTCGCACGGCTTTTTCAATCTGGTCGCGGCACTGAAGGTAGACGTGATCCGCCTGGCCGATCGGGTCGTCGACGTCGTCGGCGCCCGATCCCGCGGCCTCGAGCAGCAGCCGGATCTTGTGGCGGTGCTCGGGAAATCCTTGGTGCAGCGCGTCGCGGTGGGCGCGGGTCAGGGGGAGGACCAGGTCCGCCCAGCGCATCAGCTCGCGGTCGACGAGGCGGGCCTGGTGCTCGACCCGGTCGAAGCCGCGCTCGGACAGCGCCTTCTTCACCCCAGCGGGAACCGCGAAGAACGGCTCGGCGGCCGTTCCGCACGAGCGCGCCTCCCAGTCCGTCAGGCCGCGCTCGGCGGCTTCGCGGCGGAAGAGGTATTCGGCCATGACGCTGCGGCAGGTGTTGCCCGTGCAGACGAACAGGGCCTTCATGCGGGCACGGCCTCCAGGATCCGCTGCCGGCTGAGCGCGCCTTCCCGCAGCACGCGCACCGGCACGCCGGTGGCGTCCACGAGCGTCGATTCCTGTCCGCCCGCCTCGCCCGCGTCGACGACGAACTCCGCCGCGTCGCCGAACGCCCGCGCGGCCTGCGCCCCCGACGAGATCGCGGGCTCGCCGGATCGGTTGGCGCTCGTGACGGCCAACGGCCCCGCCGCGGCGCGCAGGATCTGCAGCGCCACCGGGTGCGCGGGCACGCGGATGGCCAGGGTGGGAAATTCCGGGAAGGTCAACAGTCGTCCCTCTTTCGTGGGCTTGAGGACCAGCGTGAGCGGTCCGGGCCAGAACCGGGAGGCGAGCGCCTCGGCCGCGGGCGTCCATTCGACCCAGCGCTTGGCCGCCTCGGCAGAGTCTATCAAAATGGGTAGGGGTTTCATAGCGTCGCGGGCTTTGAGCTCGTAAAGGCGGCGCACGGCCGCCTTGATGAGGCCCGTCGAACCGATCCCGTAAACGGTGTCGGTCGGGAACACGATGGCTTTTGCCTGCAAGGCGGCGGCCGCCACCGCGGCCGCGTCCGTTTCCGACAGCGTCTGGCCGGGCTGGAGGGTGATGACCCTGCCCATTATTCTCCCTCCCCCCTTGCGGGGGAGGGTGGGGGTGGGGGGGAAAACACTACGACGAACTCCCCTAATATTTCCTTCTTGTTCTTCAGATGTTCCAGCGCTTGCGCCGCCGTGCCGGTGATCCACTCCTCGTGCAGCTTGCTGAGCTCCCGCGCCAGCGCGACGCGCGTCTCGGATCCGAACGCCTCGATCATGGTCTCAAGGAGCTCGACGACGCGAAAAGGCGACTCGTAGAGGGCGACGGTGCGCCCGAGTGCGGCGGCCTCCAGCAGCAGGCGCTTGCGCTTGCCCGCCGAGCGCGGCAGAAATCCGAGGAACACGAAGGAATCGGCGGGAAATCCGGAGCCGGCGACCGCCGCCGCCACCGCGCTCGGGCCCGGCAGGGACTCGACGCGCACGCCCGCCGCGCGCGCCGCGGCGACGAGCCTCAGCCCTGGGTCCGAAAGCACCGGAGTGCCCGAGTCGGAGACCAGGGCCAGGTCTTCTCCGGAGCGCAAGCGCTCGAGGATCTTCTCGAGTCCGCGCCCGTCGTGCTCGTCGTAGCGCATGGTCGGCGTATGGATGTCGAAATGAGCCAAGAGGCCGCGCGTGCGCCGGGTGTCCTCGCAGTACACCGCCCTCGCCTCGCGCAGCACGCGCAGGCCGCGCGCGGTGGCGTCCTCGAGATTGCCCAGCGGCGTCGGGACCAGATACAGCGTCATTTCGGCCGGTGGTCGAGCGCCAGGAAGGCCTCGACCACGCCCGGGTCGAACTGGGCGGAGGCCCCTTTTTTCAGCTCGGCGAACGCCGTCTCGGGCGGGAGGGCCTTGCGGTAGGGACGGTCGGTCCGCATCGCCTCCCAGGCGTTGACCACGGCCACGATGCGGGCGCCGACGGGGATGGCCTCGCCCTCGAGCCCGTCGGGATAACCCTTGCCGTTGTACCACTCCTGCTGGTGGCGCACGATCCGCGCGACCGGCTCGAGGGCGCGCGAGCGCGACAGGATCTCGTGGCCGATCGTCGTGTACTTCTTGATCTGCTCGTACTCGGCGGCCGTGAGCTTGCCGGGCTTCGACAAGAGCGCCTGGTCGATGCCGATCTTGCCGACCTTGTGCACCATGGCGGCGTACTCGACGCGGCGGACCTCGTCGCGCGAAAGGCCCAGCGCGACCGCCACTTGGCGGGCGAGCGCGCGGGCGCGCTCCGAGTCTCCGAGCGTATGGTCCTTCGTCTCGGCGGCCCGCGCCAGGACCTGAAGCATCTCGAGCGTGAACTCTTCCTGCTCCCGGAGGATGCGGTCGATATCGACGCCGCCGGGGGCCGACGTCAAGCGCTCGATGCGGAGGAATGCCGCCCATAGAGCCGCGATGAGCGCCGCGCAGAGGGCGGCCAACAGCCAGAAGCCGAGCATCAGGAAGATTCTAGTAAACCGTGGCCGGAAATGCGTCGATGCGGTAGTTCCGTTGCTAGGCGGGAAAGGTCCTTATGAATATCCGCGGCGCGACCGCGCTCGTGACCGGAGGGGCGGGAGGGATCGGCCTGGCCGTCGCCCGCCGCCTGCTCGAGGGCCGCGCGCGGGTGGTGCTGTGGGATAACGACCGCGAGGCGCTCGGGCGCGCCGCCGGCGAGCTTTCCGCGCTGGGTCCCGTCCGTTCGGCGACCGTGGACGTCACCGACGCGGCCGCGGTCCAGTCGGAGGCGGCAAGGCTTGCGGCCGAGGGCTGGGATGTCGATCTGCTCGACGCCAACGCGGGGGTCGCCTTCCCGGGCGACCTGTTGGAGATGGAGCAGCGCCGGCTCGAGGCCACTTTCCGGGTGAACGTCGAAGGGGTCGCCAACTGCATCCGCGCCTTCGCGCCGCCCATGGTGCGCAAGGGACGCGGGCACGTCGTCTTGATGGCCTCGGCCGCCGCGTTGACCGCCGTGCCGGGCCTGGCCGCCTACGCGGCCTCCAAGCACGCGGTCATCGGGCTGGCCGATTCCTTCCGGCTGGAGCTGCGCCGCCGGGGAGCGCTCGGCGTCAAGGTGACCGTGGTGTGTCCCGGCTTCGTCCGCACGCCGCTGTTCGCCGGCGTGGAGGCGCCGGTGGTCCTGCCGTGGCTCACTCCTCAGGAGCTCGCGGCGCTGATCGCCGACGGCGTCGAGCGCGACCTTCTTTACGTGCGCGCCCCTTGGATCGTCCGCTGGCTGCCGCTGCTGCGCTCGGTCTCGCCGACCTTCCTCCACGACCGCCTGGGCGACTGGCTCGGCCTCACGCACTCGACCGACCCCTGGAAGGGCCGCGCCGGCTAGCTCGCCTAGAACAGGTTGTCCTTGTACTGGTGGAACATCCGCGCCAGCAGCAGCAGCTCCGGATGCGCATACTGCAGCTTCGGCAGCACCAGCCGGATCTGCTTGCGGTGCTCCGCCAGCTTGTCCGCCAGCGAGCGGAGGGCGCCGTTCTCCTCGCTTCTGAGCCTGTGCAGGTCGAGGATGAGGCGGTCGCGGTGTCCGGCGAGGATCGTCTTGACGTGGTCGAACAGCTCGCGCGCCTGGCGCGCTTTCAGCGAGCCCTCGACCCGCAGGCAGACGAGGCGCTCGGCGTGCTGCACGTCCACGTTGAGCGCCATGCCGGGGGCGCGGAAATGCTCCGGCAGCGCCTCCCAGAGCCGGAAGTCCGCCCAGCCCTTCTTGGGGATGCGGTAGGGCGTCGGGCGAATGTGGGGGTGCTGGAACCAGTCGAGCTTGAGGCACAGGCCGGTCCATAGCCCCGCCCCGACCGCGGCGAACGACGCGAGCCGCTCCTTCCAGCTGGGCGCTCCGAGCTCGGCGTAGGCGGCCGTCTCGATGCCGGCTACGCGGCGCCGCGCCTGGGACGAGGGGCCCAGGAGTCTGCCGACGAGGAAGGACGGGTAGGCGTTGCGCACGTCGTTGGCGAAGCGCGCCGCCTTGGCGCGCAAGAACGGGCTCGGCGAATCCTTGAACTTGCGGTATCCCAGCAGCCACCGCTCGATGACGCGGTAGATGCTCGGACCGAGGCGCTTGAAGTCCTGGTCGAAGCACCAGCGCTGCAGGCCCTCGATCTCGCCGGCCGACAGCTTCGGATGCTTGACCATCGCCGTGAATCCGTCGCAGGAATGCGCGTACAGTTCCTTGTCGGCCACCAGGTCGTCGCGCAGGCGGCCGGCGCGCTTGATGCGCTCCCAGAACGGCGTGCCAGGCGTCGGGCCGTAGATCAAGAACTGCGACAGGCAGGGATCGAGCGCGAGCAGGCCCTCCAATTCCTCGCTGACGATCACCTTGTCCTGGTAATCGAAGCCTACGATCATCGAGGTTAGGATCGTGATGCCGTTGGCTTTGAGCTCGTTGAAGACCTCGGCGGCCGCGCGGCCGCCCTGCTTGGCGAAGCCCGAGCGCGTCCCCTCATAGCCGATCCACAGCCCGTCGACGCCCATCTCATGCAGGTCCTGAGGCGTGTACTGCGCCAGGGCCCTGATGCTCGCGAAGCAGAAGATGGACAACGGCCTGCCGGCCTCCTGCACGCAGGCCTTGAACTCGTCGGCGCGCCGCTTGTTGAGCAGGAAATCCTCATCGAGGATCGTGAAGGACATCGCCGGGTCGAGCGCGAGGTAGCGCTCGATGACGCCGTAGATGTCCTTGCCCGTGGGCAGGAGCTTGATGTGCTTGCGCTGGAAAAAGTGCGAGGTGCAGCAGAAGTCGCAGCCGTTGGGGCATCCCAGGCCCGCGAAGATCATGCCGGTCCGCGAAACGGGCATCGAGAAGAGCTTCAAGCGGCTCACGATCAACGGGTGGCGGTACGGCATCGCCAGAGGCGGCTCGCCCAAGAGGCGCCGGAAGAAGGCGACGCCTTCCTCGCGGCAGATGTGGTCGGCGTACGGCTTCAGCATCTCGTCGTCCATCACCGTGCCGTAGCCGCCGAGGACGATCTTGGTGGATGGCGAGTAGCGGCGCACGAGCGCGACGACCTCCTTGACGCGATGGAAGACCGCGAGCAGGAACGAGATGCCGATGTAGTCGTAGCCCTTCTTGAGCTCGGCGATCAGCTGCTTCTTCGAAGGGTACTGGAGCACCATCGTGGGCGTCTCGAGGTTCTCGGCGATGTACTCGAGGCCGAAGTGAAGGTGCGTGGCGCGCGGGCTGAAGAGGCCCTGGGCGCGGGTGACTTGGGCGAAAAGCAGTTCGTAGCCCACGCTCGGCGCGTCGCCGTGCTTGGGGCCCAGCGGGCGGCACACGCTGGTCAACAGGACTCTGGGCATATCGCTCCTAATACCTCTTCCGTGGATTGTACAAAGGCGAAATCGTGGGCCGCGGTCTTGAGCGCGGCGAGGTGCACGTCCTCGTCGGCGCCGGCGCAGGCGTCGAGCGGCAGGCGGGCGTCGAAGCCCAGGTTCGAGGCGTCGCGAGCGGTGGCCTCGACGCCGAGATGGGTCATCACGCCGCAGATCACCAGCGTGCGCACGCCCCGCTCGTCGAGCCAGCGCAAGAGTCCCGCGTCCGAGAAGCCGCTGGACTTCTTCCTGCGCAAGACCGGCTCGTGTTCGCGAACCGCGAGGATGTCGGCGACCCGGCCGTCCCCCTGGACGGAGAAGGCCACCGGCCGGCCGGCGGCCCGGAAGCCGGCGGCGAGCCGCGCGATGTTGCGCGCGACGGCCCGCGAGGCGGGGAGGAATTCCGGACTGCGCGGGCTCAGCGCCGAGTCCTGCATGTCCACGATCAAGAGCCCGGAACTCCTCGGCGGGGGGAGGGGCCGGGCGTAGGGCTTGAGCGCTTCGTGCCAGGCGGCGGCCTTGCTCTCGAGGGTCGCCGCGCTCACGTAAGACGCCTCGTCGCGTTCGAGGTTGCGGCGTCGGATCGAGGCAAAGCTTTGCAGGGGCGCCGACCAGAGCTGGCCGCAAGCGGCTCCCGCCGCGGCGTCGCCTTCGGCGCCGGGCCCGACGCGGACCTCGAAACCGAGCGCCCTCAGGCCTTTGGCGAATGCCGAAAGGGCGGGCGGGGGCTTGCGCCATGGATGGGCGTCGCCCGCCTGCTCGGCGGCCCGGGTCGGCAGGACCGGGCTCAGCCTGACCGCAAAATGGGCGGGGTCGAAACGGGAGGCCAAGGCCTGGGCGTCGAGCGCGGCGCCGGGCCGCAGAGCGAGGTTCAGCACGACCTTGCGGTCTCCCTCCTTCCGGAAGCGGCGGCCGTAGTCGGCGATCCGCTCAAAGCTCCAGGTGCGCACCGGCACGACCCGCTTGCGCTCGCGCTCGTCGATGCCGTGCAGGGAGAACTGCAGCTCGAAGCGGCCGCCGGCGTAATGCTCGTCCTTGACCGCGCGCAGGCGCTCCATGAACGACTCGGCGACCGGCGTGTCCGGCGCGACGGTCGAAAGGGCGCACGACAGCCCGGGCCCGCCTACCTCGGCGCGCAGGCGCTCGAGGGCCTCCAGGACGGCGGGGTTGAGCGCCGGCTCGCCCATGCGCGAGAAATGGATCTGCAGGTCCGGGTGCGCCTTCGCGTCGAGCCGCGGGTTCGACGCGAGGACGCGGCCGACCTCCTCGAGCATCTCGTCGGCCGAAAGGTTCCCCCAGTAGCCGACGGCGCCGGCGTCGCACAGGGTGCAGCCGACGGGACAGCCCGCCTGCACGGCGATGGTGATGATCCACCGCCGCGCCTTCGGGACTCCCGCCTCGGCCGCGTCGACGAATTCGACCGCTCGCGAGCGGTTCTCAGGGCCCGCGGCCAAGAAAAGCCTTCCTAAGCCCGGGAATCGCCGGGTCTCGATGACGTCCATAAAAAGGGGAGCTAGCGCGGGCTAATCGTGGATCCGGCCGGCGCGCGCCAGGGCGCTCTCCGCGATCCACTGCTGGGTGCCGCAGGAACAGTAATACACCGACAGCCGCATCTTGCGGCGCAGGGCATGGGCCAGGAGGCGGTAGGCCGTCTCCTCGCTCTCCGAGACCGCGCTCCACGCCAGCGCGGCCGAGGGCTCCTCGCCTTTCGCCTCCAGGCGACGGCTCTCGAGCGCGTCCAGGTTCTGCCCGGTGGCGAACAGCTCGTGGAGGATGAGGTGAGGCGCGCCCATCGCGTCGAGCTGCTCCATCATCTCGCGCGCCCGCGCCTCGTCCTCCGGCACGGCGGGGATCTCCACTTCGGCCGGCAGGCCCGCCTCGAGCGCGACCCTCACGGGCTGCGCATCGTAATCCCGGGCGGCCAGGTTCACCCTCAGCCCGTTGACCCCCTCGCGCTTGAGGTCCTCGGCGAGGGCCCGGGTGAGCAGGTCGCCGTTGGTGTAGAGGTCGATGCGCATCGCCGGACCGAAGCGCGAGCGGACCGCCCGCACCAGCCCGAACAACAGGTCCAGGTCGAGCAGCGGCTCGCCCCCGCTGAGGCCCAGGCTGGCGATGTCCAGGCCCGCCAGGATCTCGACGGCTTCCGCCGGCGTCTTCGCCGGACGGCCGTGCACGCTCATGCCGTCCGCGCGCGGCTTCGGGTTGAAGCAGAAGAAGCAGTCGCGGTTGCACCGCGTCGTCATGCACAGGTTGGAGCCCCGGCCCTCAAGGCAAGGACGGCAGCCGTCGGGCAGCCGGCCGGTGGTCGTCAGCGTCCGGTGCAGCGGCCAACCCTGCACGCCCAGCCGCCCCAGCTCCAGCAGCAGGGTCTGGCGGCGCCAGCGCTTGTCGTCGGCGCGCTTCTCGGTGGGCAGGCGGTCCTGGCGCGCCAAGCCGACAGCGTAGCGCTCGAACGTGTCGGAAGGATCGCCGCAGACGGTACGGATGGAACTCATCGGATCGTCGTCACGCCGCCGGTCCGGACCGCGGCGGCAGCGACCCGCCGATTATATCCTTTTCTTGGCCTTGCCGTTGGCCCGGGCCGCCTCGCGTCTCCTTCGGCGCTGTCCCGTTTTGCCGCCCAGCAGGCGATACACCGTCTTGATGGACACGCCGAGGGTCCGGGCGATGACCTCGGGCCGCTGGCCTTCGCTGCTCCACAACCGCGCGCACTTTCCCCGCGTGCGGCAGCACGCGCAGGGGAAGCGCGCTCCCGGCTTGGGGACCCAGACGCGCTTGCCTCCGAATTCCTCTTGCAGGATCTTGAAGGTCCGCGGTCCCAAGAGCTCCATCAGGCGCACGGCATGGCGATCGGCCGCCACAAAAGTGTGGTTCCTGCAATTCTCAAGGATGGAGTACATGACTCAAGTCATCGCAACAGTACGGCCGCGAGAAACATGGCCGCGGTGTTGCGTAACCCGACCGCAGGTGACCCCCAAGAGCGACCCCCCCGCGAAGGAATTCATGCGGCGCGACGTCTTCACGGTACGAGACACCGATACCGTCTGGGATGTGGCAAAGACCTTTTCCGAGCACGAGATCAGCGGAGCGCCCGTGGTCAATGAGGCGGGGGAGCTCGTCGGCGTCGTCTCCCAGACGGACATCGTGCGGCACCTGGAGGAGGTCGCGGCGACGTTCACCAACGGCTTCTATGCCGACGCCGAGGACGACCACCGGCGGCCGCGCCGGCCCGCGGTCACGGCGGCGGACCTGATGAGCACGCAGGTGATCCACGCGCCCCAGACGATGCGCGCGAGCAAGCTGAGCCGCATGATGCTCGACCGCCGCGTCCACCGGGTCATCATCACCGAGGGCCGCAAGCTGCGCGGCATCGTCACGACGCTGGACGTCCTGAAAGTCCTCTAGTCTAAGTAGAGAGAAGCGGAGGCGGTCCCGCGCCTGCGGGTCGGCCCAATCCGGGAGGGCGGCGCGCGCCGCGGCCAGGTCCACGCCGGCGAGCTTCGCCGGGAGCAGGTGGCGCACCCGCGACGGCTTGACGATGATCTCGGTCAGGCCGGCGCCGAGGATCGCCTTGCGCGCCATCTGGCGCTCGTCCACGTCGAAGAGCACCTGCAGGTACTTCTCGAAGAGGACCCATTCGTTGACGGCGAGAGCCGCCCGGGCGGGCTCCAGCGTCTTCCAGAAAGCCGCCGGCAAGGAGGCGGAAAGGAAGCGGCCGAGCATGAAGGCGCCTGCGCTGTAGCCCGAGCGTCGCTCGGCGGCGCAGCGCTCGAGGGCCGAGCGGAAGAAGCGCGATTTGCGCTCCAGTGTCAGCATGTTGAAGACGCGGTGCTGGTTGAGATGGTCTCCCAGCTCGCACTGGAAAATCTCGTCCACGTAGGCCTGCTCGTGCCCCTCATACCAATCGTTGATGAGCGCGCGCGCTTCCTGCTCGGCCCCGCGCAGGTCGAGGTTCACGATGCGGACCAGCTCGTTGAGCCGCATGATCTGGTCGGACTGCACGCCCTCCATAAGCCGCTGGTAGTAGCGGTAGGCGTCCGCCAGCGCGTCGAAGTCCGGCTTCTCGGCCGCGTCGATGCCGACCGCCTCGCCGCGCATGTGGGCCAGCAGCCGGGCGGGCACGTACTGGGCGCGGCCCTTGAAGAGCGCCTGTCGCCGCGAGGAGATGGTGATCCACTCTCCCTCTTGGATGCGCTCGCCGGTCCGGCTGATGAGGCACCGCTCCTTCTCGTCGAGCGTCACGCCGTCCTTCTCCAGGCTCAACAGCGAAGGCGAGCCGAACGTCTGGCACACCGTGACGACGTGGATGGCCGCGGAGGTCAGGCTCAGGATCGCGTCCATCTCCTGCAGGACGACCGTGTCGGCGGGGCCGTACGAGCGCTTGCAGAAGCAGACCTTCTCGCCGCGGCGCTTGCCGGCGCGCGCCGACTTGGCCGAGAAATAGATCTGCGCGCTGACCGCCGAGCGCGGCAGGATCGCCACGCCCGAGCAGAAGCGCTCCATCGTCGCGATCGACTGGGGGTCGATCGTGTCCGCCTCGATCTGCTTGATGTGGTAGGGGCAGATGAGCTCCGTCACGCGCTGGCGCGAGACGACGCCGGCCTGATGGAGGTCTTTCACGGCGACGAGGGCCGCGCGCCCGGTCAGCCCGGGATTGTCGGCTTGGAGGAGGGCGAAGAGCTGGCGCCCGAACGTCGTCTCCACCGCGAACTCGAGCAGGGCGGGGCCCTCGAGCTGCTGCTCGAGGCCCACCACCTTCGGCAGAAAATGATGCACGGCGGGGAACGTGTCCTTCACTTCCGCGCGGTCCTGGAACTCCGTGTGGTCCGTCCCGTGGTCGCCCGTCATGATCTCCTCGCCGAAGACGCCGCGCGCGGTCTCCATCTGCATGCCCGTTCCCGTGCGCGGGTGGCGGCTGAAGAGCACGCCGGCGTAGGAGTCCATGCCGCGCACCGTGCAGACCATCTGCTGGAGGATCAGCGCCGGGAACTGCTTGCGGCCGCGCGAGAGGGTCAGCAGCAGGTCCTGGTTGTCCTCGAAATAGCGGTAGCCCTCGCGGATGAAGAACAGCGTCTGATACAGCGGGTCTTTGAGCAGCGCCGGGTCGAGCTCGTTGACCGCCTGGGTCGCCTGCCCGGCGAGCGCGGCGAGCTCGTCGTCGTTCAGGTCCGCCCGGAAACGCTTCGAGGTCGAGCCGTCGGAGCGCCGCTCGAGCACCGTGACGAGGTTGCGCAGGTTGTTGACGTACATCTTGAGCGCGGCCTGGCGCCCGAAGGTCTGCTCCAGCGCCGGCAGGTCCGCTTCCGTGATCCCGACGTTGAGGAAGGTGGGCATGACCCCCGGGTAGTAGGCCGGCATCGCGCAGCGCAGCGCGAAAGCGAGCGGCGCCTTGGAGAGGCCGGCCGTGCGGCCGGTCATCGAGGAGAGCGTTTCGAGGGCCGAGCGGACCAGCCGCTCGCGGTCAGGCTCGGGCCGCGAATAGACCTCGGAGGTCAGGATGACGAAGTCGGGCACCGGGTAGCCGAGGCGGCTGAGCTTGAGGAGCATCGCGCCCTTGTGGCTGGCGATCTCCGCTCCGTGCCGTTCGTCGCTGGTCGAAGGCACGAGGAACGGGCTTTCCGCTTCGTTGGCGCTGCGGCGGATGTCGGCCAGCAGGCGCGAAAGGTCGCGGGCCCGCGCGCCCACCGCCGCGGCGGCGCCGGCGTCGCCGGAGCGCGCCAGCAGCAGCAGGTAGCAATGCTCGACGACTTCGCGCCAGCCGCTGTGGGCCAACAACAGCAGGTCCTGCTCGCGCACCTCGAGCGAGCCCGGGATCCCCGTCTCGGTGACGTAGCTG
>JAPLKK010000214.1 GCA_026388115.1 Elusimicrobiota bacterium
GCCTACGATCGCGCCCGTGTAATCGCGGGCCTTGTCGCGCGTGCGGACCTTGGCATGGTACTGCCGGTCGGAAACCCAGTAGGTATCGGTCATGGAGTTATCGTTCATGAAGTAGCTCCACGGGTTGGTCGAGCCGCTGCCCCCCTCGTCGGAATGCCACTGTGCCGATTCCACGGTCGTGGAAGAGAAGCGGGTGTTATGGTTGGTCGCGTCGTTGCTCTGCGTATAGTAATACTGCGTCGTTCCGCCCGCTCCGACCTCGTCGTACCACAGCACCACCTCGGGCGGCTGGAGCGCGTCGCCGCCCGGGTACAGGGCCGCCTCGGCGTCCGACGCGGTGCCCGCGATCGCCGAGGGGCCCTGCAGCGCGTTGGACGGATTCACCGAGTTGGACTGATACGCGTGGCCCTGGGCCGGCTGCGCGAACCCGATCGAAGGCGGATTGATATCGAAGCCGATGATCGCGCTCGAGATGGTGTCCTGGAAATCCGTTTGGATGTTGCCGGCGTTGTCCTTTGCGCGAGCCGTGATCTCGTACCGCTTTCCGCTGAGCAGTTTCGACGTCAAGCCCGCCGGGCTGTAAGTCCACTAGGCCAAGGCGGACATTTGAGAGGAACGATATCGACGTTGCCCGGGTCACGGGCCGTGCCGGCGATGGTCGTCAGGTTCAGGTACACCTCGCCGGGGGAGGGCTGGAGCAGTCCGGCCACGGCCGGGCTGGTGTCGTAGGTAAAGGTGTACTGTGCCATGCCCGCTTCGCCTTGGAGCCGGCTCGTTGCGGGATCCGCCTGCGAAAGGATGTCGTTGCCCGCCTTGTCGGCCGCGTGCTCCAGTATCCGGTACTGGTTGCCGTCCTGCAGGTCGTTGAGCGCAGTCGCCGGCGCGGTCCAAAAGCCGAGGTAGGAAGGAGCGCTCCCCGGATCGAAGGACTCCGGGGTGAATTCCTTGATCGCGTTGGGAGCGCCCCAGGCGTTGGCGGTGCCCGCCTGCGTCGCGTCCCAATAGGTGTTGTCATAGCTGTTGTTCGCGTTCGGGCTCTGGATGGTCTTGATGCGCAAATAGATCGAGCTCTGGACGATGCTCGGCGGCATGGGGTTGCCCGGGTCTTGGACCGTGCCGGCGATGCCGGCGAACCCTTGCGCGTTCAGGAAGACCATGTTCGGCTGCGTGATCGCGTTCAAGGGCGGCGCGTCATCGACGGCGAAGGTGACCGACTGCGCCTGGCTGGCCTCGAACGCAACGTTGGTCGGAGTCAGGGTGACCGTGTAAGAGGCGTTCTTGACGCTGTAAGGGCCGTGAAGCCCGATCGGCTGGCTCACGCCCCCGATGACGCCTTGGGTCGAGGCGCCCACGGGATCATAGACGGTGTAGGTCGATACGTCCATCCAACTGCTCGTCGCGTCGTACCAGTAGCTCGCGGGAGACGTCAGCCGCTGCAAGCTCAACTGGAGGCCGTAGATGCCCCCGACGTGCGCCGGCAGCATGTAATGTCCGAAGTAATCGATGGAGTTGATGCGGGAATCGCCCGACTTGTACTGCCCCGCGGACAGATGGGGGAAGCTGACGTCGCCGGGGGCCGCCTCGAGGTAGAACGACGTATCGAACAAAAGGTGCGTCGATTCAACGTTGCCCGCCCGATCCGACCCTTTCGCGGTGATATAGAACTGGGTGCGGTTATCCCATTGGACCGCGCTCGCATCCATGCCCCAACTGAAAACGTAAGTGCTTCCAGCGACCGCGGCGCCGATCGTACAGGAATCCAGCCAGACCTCGTTTGCCTGCCAGGCGTTTCCGTTCCAGAAATTGCCGGCGTGGCAGATGGGCGGCTGCCCGTTGATGCTGCGCGCGTTGCAAGTCGTTTCCTGAAGCCGCAGCAGGACCTTGGACAGCCGTCCGGGCGGGAGGTCGTAAGCCGTGCCGGCGACGGCGGTCGGAGGCACGCTGTAATCCCCGGTTGGAGCCGTGGCCAGCGAGACGGGCGTCGTGACGTCGTAGGTGAAGGTGCTCGACACCACGTTCCCGGCGTTGCCGGCGCGGTCGGTCGCGAGGCTGGTGACGGTGTAGCTGCTCGGGCTGAAGAGCCCCGCCAAGGGCGGGCCGAGGTTCGACACGGAAGGCACCGTGTAGGTCCAGGTGCCGCTCGTGCCGCTCGAGTTGTCGGCCACGAAACTGTCGCCTGAAGCTATGGTGGTCGAGACCGGATTGAAGAACAGCGCCTGCGAACAGAAGCCCGGCGTCCCGGACCAAACATCCGGCGTGCAGCCCATCGGCGGCTGCAGCGTCGTCGTATCCACCGTGACGCCGTCCCACCAATAGAGCCCGGAGTAAGTCATCTCCTGTACAGCGAGCGCCATGGTCGAGATGCCCGAAGCGAAATAGCGGCCCGGGTCCGAGTAGCTGCGCGCCAGCGATGGGCCGTTGTAGGCTCCCAGGTCCTCCACGCGATCCGTGGCGGTCCCGCTGATGGTCAGAACAGATCCCGCTCCGATGTAGCCGCCGCTGAACGGCAGCCCCCTCGAGAAGGGGTTCGTCAAGTCCACGGTGAAGCTATAGGTGGAGTACGCGGTCTCCGCATTGCCCGCGGCATCCACGGCTTGGGGATTGGCTGTGTACTGGTAGCCGTCCACGAATGCGCCGGAAAGTGAGTTCGGGTAGTTCCAGGGATCCATGGCGTTAGAATCGCCGTTCCAACCCGCTTCGTTGAAGTCCTTCGGGTTCGGACTCCAAACGGTCTGATCGAAGTCCCACCACTGGAAGTCAGAGCGTTGCAACCGGAGTTTTATGTGCGCGACTTTCGAAACGGCGTAGCCGGGGTTAGGCACTGGGTTCCCGTTGACGTCGAAAGACTGGTTCGGGCCGTCCAAGGCCGTGCCTGCGATGGCCGCAGGGACCAGGTTGGTATAAGTCAGCGGCTGGGTGATGCGGGACATCGGCGGGGTATTGTCATAAATGAAGGTCAGCCCCCCAACGACGTTGTCCAAGTCGGAGTTCGATGGGACCGGGCTGACGTTCCCAGCGCTATCGGTCGCCTGCTCCCAAAGGTAATACTGGTGGTCCGATAGGAGCGGAGGGAAGGCCTTGCTCCAGGTGGCGTTCCCGTTGGCCGGACCGGCGACGGTGGCCGCCTGCCAGTTGGAATACCTGGTATCTACGCTCGAGTCCCAATCCGCGTTGGTACCGGTGTTCGTTCCAAGCCAATATTTCCCCCCGCCCGCGATATTCGCAACAAGCTTGAGAAGGATCTTGACGTTATTCAACCCGGCCGGAGTCCACGGGTTTTGTCCGGTTTGTACATTCGGCTGGTCCTGGGCCGTTCCCGTGATCTGTCCCAAGGTGGCCTGATTGTAGTTGCTCTTCGCCACGGTCGCATGCGGGTCCGGCCAGGTGAACCCGACGTTGGGCACCGTGTTGTCGTAGATGAACGTGCTGCCGTACCCCGGCGCGTCCGGAGTGACCTGGAGGTTCCCCGCCGCGTCGATGGCGCCGCTGACCACCCTGTACGTGTTGCCCGAGGCGAACATGTTGACCGCCGGCGCCGTGGACCAACTGAGCGGGCTCGTGTTCCAGGTGGCCGACGAGACCTGGGTCCAGGTGGGGCCGAGAGATTTCAGCGTATCGATGCTATGGGTATAGCGGTTGCTGTCCTGTGGTTGGGCGAAGTCGGAGCTCCAGTTCCACCAGTAGCTGCCCCCGTTCGGCCCGGCCACGTGCTGAACGGCGGCATAGACGGCGCGCACGCCGGGGTACAGAGGGCTGGGATCGACGGAAGTTCCCGAGATCGCCGATATGGCGTTCACTAAGGCGCCGTTGACCGGGATGGTCGGGGCCGAGGTCGGCGGGGTGACGTCGTAATAGAAGGGCGCGACGACGTCGGCGGAGCAGTTGCCTGCCAAGTCGCAAGCGTGGATGTGAAGACGATAGAGCGTGTTGTCCGTGAATTGCGTGCTCGCGGCCCACGGCGAGGTGCTCCAGGTCACCTCCGTCGGGTTGGCCGTCACGCCTACGCAGCCCGCGCCGCAGAGGTTGGCCGCGTAGTGGATGCCGGCGAGGTCGAAGGCGCCGGTCGCCTCGTCCCACCATAGGCCCTCGCCGGTGGGGTCCGCCGGCGTGCCGGCCGATACCGCCATCATGATGCTCGCCAATCCCGGAGCATTGGGGCTGCCCTGAGTCACGGCGCCCTTGGCTATGGTCAGATGGCGACTGAGGTCCAGCGTGCCGCTCGCGTTCGAGTACGGCGGAGTGACGAGGCCGAGGTCCGTCTCGGGCGTCGAGATCGTGACCGCAGGAGCGTTCGTCTCGTAGATGAAGGCGAAGTCGGTGGTCCCCGCGGGCAGGCGGACGTTGCCGGCCAGGTCGGTGACGCGCACGGTGATCGCGTACTGCTGGTCGGTCGCGAAGGCCCCCGCGAGGGCGCTGTAGCTCCACGACACCGTCCCGTTCTGGCCGTGGCAGCCGCCGGGGCAGGTCGCCTGCAGGAACGTGCCGGTCGCGATTGTGGTCACCCAACTGGTAACCGGGCCGGCCCATTCTTGGTCGGCGCCGCCCGCCGTGCGCCTGAGGCGCAGCTCGACCTTGCTCAGGCCCGAGAGGTCGGCGTTCGCCGTCCCCGAGATCGCCGGCAGGCTGGTCAGCGCCGTGGCCGCCGGCGCCGTGAGGCCGGCCGTCGGCGCGGTCTGGTCCACGATGAAGTTCACGATGTCCTGGCCCGCCACGGACGGGACGCTGGTGTTGCCGGACTTGTTGCCCAGAGAGTCGAAGGTGTCGTCGGTAGCGCGCGTCTCGAGCTGGTACTGCGTGTCCGCGGCCAGCCAGCTGACCTGGGTCGCGTAGGTCCAAGTGGCGACGGAAGCCGAGAACGCCGGCTGGCCTTGGCCCAGGATGGGCACCGGGAGCCAGCTGTTGGCCGCGACCGCGGCGCCCGACGACCAGGCCGTCCCCTGCCAATACCAGCTGTCCGTCCCAGTGTAATGCAGGCGCAGCGCCACGCTCCTCACGCCCGAGTTGAAAGGAGCGTTCGGGTCGGAGGCGGTGCCCGAGATCTGCGCCCCGACGCCGCTGACGCCGTTGAAGCCGGCGCACCCTCCCGCCGTGTTGCAGGCGCCCTGATAGGCGCCGCCGTTCACCGGCAGGCCGATGGTCGCGTTCGGCGGCTGGGTGTCGAAGACGAAGGTCCTCGAGGAGATGCTCGCTCCGGCGGAGGGGTAGCTCGTCTGGTTGTTGAGCGAGGTGTCCAGCGCCTGGGATTGCAGGGTGTACCAGCCGTTCGCCTGCGAGAGGGCGCTCGTCAGGTAGGAATCGCTCCACGTCCAGTTCATGACGTTGATGGCCACCGGCGTCGAGGCCACGGCGAGCCAGTAAGGACAACTCACCCCGAAGAGGTGATTCGTCGCGTCCCAGCACTTGGGGCTCTGGCCGGCGGGGTACGATTGCAAGGAGACGGCGGCGTTGTTGATGGAGAAATTGTCCTGGGCGGTGCCGTTGATCATCGGCAAGGAATTGATCGTCGCGCTGGCGAGGGTGGTCGCCACCGGCTGACTCACGTACGACGTCGGCGGGACGATGTCCCAAGTGATCTGCTGGTGGTCGCTGGCCGGGATGCCCGCCGCGTCCTGGACGTCGATGTAGGCGGTGTAGGCGTCGCCTTCGATGAAGTTCACGGGGTTCAACCAGCCCGGCTGCGAAGTGCTGTAGGTGACGCCGTTGGGGTCCGGCACGATGCAGGTGGTGTCGTCCCCCACGTTGCAGTTGGCCAGGGCCGAAGCGCCCCACGTGCTGATCGCCGTGTCCCAATAACTGGTGCCGAAGCCGTGCTGGAGCCTGATCCTGACCCTCTTCGAGGCTTGCGTCAACTGCACCGGGTCGTACGCGGGGTCCGTCGCCGTGCCGGAGATGAGCGGCAGGGAATGCGTGAACTGGATGCTCGGCGCGAGCACCTTCACGCTCGGGCCGTTGGTCTGGACGTAGAAATTGATCGGGCCCTGCGAAATGGGCTCGGGGTTCTGACCGAGATAGGCTTGGCTCTCCAGCGTGTAGTGGTGCAGGTCGGCATAAGAGGCGAGCGGGAGCTCGGTCCCCGTGTTGTAGTGCCAGGTGATCGGGATGGAACTGACGGACACCGCGGAATTGCTCGAACGGATGAAGTTGTAGAAAGTCCCGGTCGAGACCCAAGCGGCGCCGTTCCAGGCGAGCCAATTGGCGCCGTTCGTCACGTCCAGCAGGCGTACGGTGACCGTATCGGCGTTGACGGCGGTCCCGGAGAGGGCGATGAGGCGGCCGCTCTGTCCGTTGAAGTATTGATACTGAGACGGCGATTGGATCACCGATTGCGGGTTGGCGGGGTGGAAGGTGAAGGACGACCGGTTGACCTGAGATCCCGCGGCACCCGGCATGCCCTCGAAGCCCTGCGCCTTCGTCTCGCCTACGGCGAGGATGTCGAAGGGATCCTGGCTGAACACCGGCACCGCCGCGTTCCACGTGAAAGTCCAGGTGCTGCCCTGGAAGGCTGCCGTGGTGGCGGAAAACCAGTAAGGCGAATCCGAGCTCGGGAGATCCGGCGGCGACGAAGCGTCCGGCAGATCGAAGGAGTTCGTGAACCTGTCGTACCAGTTCAGCCGCCCCTGCGCGTCGCGGTGATAGGCGACCCAGACCGCGAGAAGACCCGAAGGCCCGCGCGTGACGGTCATGCCCGTCGAATACGCCACGACGCTCGGGATGCTGCCGAGCGACGGGAAGGTGATGGTCGTGGCCGGGACGGTGAAGTCCGTGTTGAACGTGACGGTCGAGTACGCATACTGCATGTTCGGCACCAGGTCGAACGCCCGGGCCGACGCCGTGAAGCTGCACGTCGCGGGCAGCCAAGCGGATGTGGAGAGGTACCAGGTGTAATTCGATCCGACCGTCGAGGTCGAGGCCGGCGTCAGGCCGGCGGTGTTCCAGACCCCGGGAGCGTCGCCCGACCCGCAGGAGATCCAGCTTCCGGTGGGGCCGTTCGACAGGCTCAGGCAGAGCCCGTCGCAGCTACGGGTGACGCGGACCTGCACCTGCCCGACTTGCCCCCAGCCGGTGTCCGCCGCCGTGCCCAGTATCTGGCCCGCCTGATTCATATAGCCGCCGTTGGGCGGCCAGGTGATCGTGGCGGTGGGGTAATACGTGTCGTAGACGAAAGCCGCGGTCGAGAGGTCGATCACCGAGACGTTGCTGGCGACGTCCTGGGCCTTCATCCGGATGTCGTACATGGTGTTGTCCGCGCCGCCGATGGACGTTCTGCCGAAGTCCGGCAGAGGGAAGTTCCATGTCATCAAGGTCGTCGAGGCGCCGGTGACCGGAGTGACCACCTGCCAGCCCGAGGGATAGGGCGGCTCGCTCTCGTTTTGGAACTGCGTGCCGGTCCAGTAGTTGGTGGTCCCGTTCCAGAGGAACTGCCGCACCATCACCATCGCGAAGCTCACCCCGCCGCCGGGCGAGTCGGTGGCGTTGCCGTTGGCGGCGGCGAGGGCTGTGGTCGTCGAGCGCGTGTTGAGGATGCTGCTGTTGGCCGGCGGGCATGCCGTCTGCGGCAGCGGGTATTGGATCCTGCCGCCGGGCTGCTCGGAGCACGTCTGATAGTTGTGCTGGATGTAGGTGAACGTCGCCGAGCTCCTGATGATCTGGTTCTGGCCCGCCCAGTCCTTGGCGGCCACCACCAAACGGAGCACCTTGCCCGAGGTGCCCGTCATCGCGCCGGCCGGGATGCTCACATTCCAGGTGCCGCTTGAACACCAACTGCCAGTAGCTGGGCTGGGTCGCGGGGTCGGCGGTGGTCGAGGTATCGCCCAGGTCGTAGTTCTGACTGTTCCAGTTATAGGTAAAGGTGGTGCCGGTGATGGCGAAATTGAGATAGACGCCCCTGATGTGGCCCGGATTGACCGAGGAAGGGCCGGTATCGTCGGCCGTGCCGGTGATGTTGGAGATGTTGCTGAAGAAGCTGCCGTTCGCGGGGGTGACGATGACGGCGGTCGGCTTGACTACGTCGAAATTCACGTTGGCGGTGAAGCCGGCCGCATTGCCCGCGCTCGCGGGCGAGGCCTGGTTCGTCTTGTTCCCGGCGACGTCGGTCACGCGCACGCCGATCGTGTAGGTCTGCGCCCCGTTCCATGCCACTCCCGAGCTGTTGTAGCTCCACGATCCAAGATTGGGACTGTTCCCGGTCGTCCACTGGAACCAGAGCGGGCTGCCGGCGGCGTTGAACTGGTTCGCGCCCAAGCCGGTGACGTTGTTGGGATCCCAGTACGACCCCGCCCCCGCCCCCACCCCCTGCTTGATGTACAGCTCGGTGTAGGAGAGAGTGCCGATCGGGGATGCCGTGCCGGAGATCGCGGGGATCGCGCTGACCGCGGTGTAGGTGCTGTTTGCGGGCGTGGTGACGGTCGCCGTGGGCCAGCTCACGGAATACCAGAACCCGATGGGCCCGCCGATGCTCTGGTTGCCGAGCGTGTCGCTCGCCCAAGGCGTCGCGGTGTAATGGTGCCCGTCGGTCAACGGCGGCGGCGTGGTGGGAAGCGTGTAGCTCCAGGTGAGGTTGCCCACGGCGGTGAACGTCGCGTCGCTGACCCATTGCAGGTTCGCGCCGTCCCAATACTTGTAGCTTCCCGCGGTGGTATCGTCGAGGATCTGGACCGCCACCGTCGAGATCGTCCCGCCGTAGGAGGCGGCGGCCGAGCCGGTGAGCGTGGCGACGGTGTTGACGATCGAGTTATTGGCGATGTTCGAGATGCTGCTCAGCGGCAAGCCGGTGAGGATGGTGAAGCTCGATGAGGCCACGGGGCTCACGTTCGTCTGCTTGGCCGGATACGAGCAGTCCGGCGAGGTCACGTCGCCCGTGAGGTCGCAGGCGCGCGCCATCAGGACGAACGAGTGCGTGTTGTCGGCGTTCGCGAAAGGCGGGCTCGTCAGCGAGAAGGTGCTGGAGTGCGGATTCATCGCCGTCCCCGAGCTGACTAGCGTGGCGGTCGGCCAAGGCGACGGCATGGCGGATTGCCAGTTGCCCGCCCCGTCCCAGAAGTAACCGTCCGAGCTGCGCTGGATGAGGTATTCCAGCCTGTTGATGCCGCTGGTCGGATCGGCCGCGACGAGGCTGAAGACCGACGTCCCGAGGCCGAGAGTCGGGTAGGGGGAAGCGCTGGGCTTGGGCCAGCGGATGGTCGTGGTCGGAAGATCCGTGTCCCACGTGAATAGGACGAGCGGGCCGCCCGCGGCCGCCGCGTCCGACGTGCTGGTCTGGCCCGTGTAGTTGTTGGCCAAGTCCCTGGCGCGAGCGACGATCTGGATCGAGGTGCCGCTCGGCAAGGCGTTCAACTGGCTGAGCAGGTAGCTCGAGTTGAAGGTCCAGGCGTAGGGGGAGATGGCCGTGTAGCTCGCCGTGGCCCATGACAAGCTGAAATTGCCGTTCGCGCCCCCGGTGGAGTACAGGTTCTCGAAGTGGTTCGTCGTGGTGCTCCAGAAGGCCCCCGTAGGCTTGTCAACGTGGATATAGATGGCGACGGCGCCCATATCGAGCGCGGAGGAGTTGATGCTTCCCGGAAGGGTGTCCTGGGCCGCCCCAGAGATCAGCGACGACTGCCCCGGCGGCGGAAGGCTCTTCAGGAACACGCCGTTCTGCGGCGCCTGCACCGTCGCGGCGGGGGGCGTGGTGTCGTAGGTGAAGGTGACGGCCGGGCTGGCGCACTGGCTGTTCGCGCAGGCGGCCGCGTTGCCCTTGTTGTTGGTGCTGTAGTAGACGTACGTCCAACTGGCCGCGGCCGTCACGGTGGAATTGACCGGCGTCGCGCTCCAGCAGTTGACGGGGCAGGTCGCCGTGCTCCAGTAGGTGCCGATCGAGTCCGCGAGCCTCAACTGGACGCCGGCCAGACTCGCGCTCTCGAACACGGTGGCCGTGCCGGTGAACGAGCTGAGATAGTTCATGAAGGCGCCGTTGGCGGGCCGCGTGACGCTCGCCAGGGGCGTGCTGACGTTGAGCGTGAAGGTGGAGGAGGTGACGAGGCTGATGTTCGTCGCCTTCCCGGGGTCGTCGCACGCCAGCGCCTGGTTCGCGGCGTTGCCCGTGGCGTCGCAAGCGCGGACCATGAGCCAGAAGGTGGTCTGATCGTCGAGCGAGCTGAAATTGGGACTATTGAGGGTGTAGGAGTTGCCGCCGGCGGAAGCGGCGGTGGGCCAGGGCGTCAGCATCTCCCCCCACTGGCCCAGGCCAGGATTCCAGTAGGCTCCGCGGGTCTGGCTGTAGACCAGATACTCCACCTTGTTCACGCCAGCGACGGCGTAGCCGGCCTGCGGGAGCGGGTCCGTTACGGTAAGCTTGAAAGTGGAGGTAGAGGCTCCGGCCCCCAGTTGCGTCCCGTTCGCGGGGAAGACGATGGTGATCGTCGGCGGGGAGGTGTCCCAGTAGAACGTGGTGGGGCCGAGCAGGTAGCCGATGGCGTTGAGGTCCGACGTGCTCGACTGGCCCGTGTAGTTGCCGGCCGCGTCGCGGGCCCGGGCGACGAGCTGGTACGTGGTCCCGTTCGTGAGCCTCGAGGCCAGCAGGCCCGAGCTGAAGCCCCACGTGACATCCGTCCCATCGGGCTGGGAGATGATCGTCGTCGTGCTCCAGAAGGCGCTGGTGCTGGCCGTGACGGCGCCCTGGATGAAGGCGCTCTTCGTCGAGCTCCAGACGTAGTTGTCGGACAGGCGCTTGATGGTGATCGCGACGACGGTGGACATGGCGATGTTGAACTGGGCGTTGTCCGTCGCGGTCCCGATGAAGATGTTGCTGGTGCCCATCGCGCTCATGTACACGCCGCTGCCCTGCGACGTCACCGAGGCGGTCGGCCAGCCGATGTCGTAGGTGAAGGAGGTCGGGGTCGCATAGCCCTGGTTCCCGAGAAAATCCTGGGCCCACGTCGCGACCGTGTAGTTCAATCCGTTGATCAAGTACGTGCTGTAGAACGTGTTGTAGCTCCAGGCGCCCGCGACGGTGGGGGTGGAGAGCTGGATCACGGTGCCGGGGCTGTTCGACCACTTCGTGGTGTTCCAGTACCTCGAGCTCGTGGATTCGAAGAGGGAGAACTGGAAGCTGACCAGCGGATTGCTGGAGGTCTGGTTCCACGCCCAGGCCGTGCCGCTGAGCGACGAGACGTAGTTCACGTAGCTCGAGAGCGGGAAGCTCCCCGGCCAGGTCGATATCGACAGCGGCGCCGCCGAGACCACCGTGAACGTGGACGAGTAGTACAGCGTGGACGAGCTGATGTTCGTCATCTTCGCGGGGTCGCCGCAGCTCTTGGCCTGGTTGAAGGCGTCGCCGGTCGCGTCGCAGCCCCGGACCAGCAGGTAGAACGTAGTTTGGTTGTCGAGTCCGGTGAACGCCGGGGTCGTGACCGAATAGGTGCTCATCGCGATGACGGTGCTGGAGCTGACGAGCGTCGCGGCGGGCCAAGTGGAGTTCTGGACCCAGCTGCCCGCGCCGTCCCAGTAGCTTTGGTCCCCGGCGCGGTAGAGCTGGTATTCCACGTGGTTGACGCCGGCGCAGTAGTGGAACGGCAGGTTGTTGCAGTTGTCGCTGGCGAGGATGATGAAGGTACTGGCGCCCGCGCCCAGCTGGTTCCAGGTCGGCTGATACTGCGGCCCCGTCCCGTTGCTGACGTAGGGATTGCGGATCGTCAGCGTCGGCGCGATGACGTCCCAATTGAACGTGAAGAGCGGCGCGACGTTGGCGCTCGTGCTGAGCCCGGCCGCGTAGGCGTCGCTGGTGCTGCGCTGCATCGTGTAATTGCCCACGCGGTCTCTGGCGCGGATGACGATCTGATAGGTCGTCCCGTTCTGGAGGCCGTTCGGCCATGCGTTCGCGACCCCGGTGTTGGGGTTAGGATCGTTGGCGAGGGCCGCGGAGGGCGCGAAAGACCACCACGTCATCGTCGAATAGGTCAAGGCGACGTTCGTCGTCGCCGGGAGCCACGCGACGCTCGCGTTGGCCGAGCCGATCGCGTTGTCGAACTTGCCCAAGCTGGAATTCCAGTAGTACGTCGCCCCGTTGGTCCACTGCAGGATCATCAGGTCGTTGACGTTCGGATCCGCCGGGTTGAGCGCTAGGTTGTCGATCGAGATGCCGATGAACAGGGGGACGCCCGGCGGCGGCGGGGTCAGGTACAGGTTGTTGCCGCTCGCCGTCGGCGAGCTGAAGGTGGTGGTCGCCCAGCCGATGTCGTAGGTGAAGGTCGACGGCGTCCCGTAGCCTTGGTTGCCGAGGTAGTCCTTGGCCCAGACGCCCACCTGATACGGGTGCCCGTTCGCCAGGTTCGTGCTGAACTGCGTCGAGTAGCTCCACGTCCACGAAACGCTGCTCGCATACAGGGTCGTCGCCGTCGGCGTGGCGAGGAACACCGTGTTGGGGACCCAGGCGTTGGTCTGGAAGTTCCAATATCTCGGAGTCGTGGAGTCGCTGCTGTCGAAGACGTAGAAAAACACGTTGGTGCTGATGATCGGGTTGGACGGCAGGGGATTCTGCGCCCAAGCCACGCCGGAGAACGAGGTGACGTAGTTCACGTAGTTCGAGATCGGCCAGGTGCTCATCGACACCGGAGCCGAGGCGTTGATGGTGAACGACGACCCGTAAACGAGGCTCAGGTTCGTCATCTTCGACGCGCTCGCGCAGTCCATGATCGCCAGGTCGCTCGCGTCGCCGAGCTTGTCGCAGGCGCGCGCCATGAGGTAGAAAGTCGTCTGGTCGTCGAGCGCCGTGAAGGCAGGGCTGGTAAAGGAATAGATGGAGGTCCCGCTGGTCAGCGGCGCGCCCGGCCACGAAGACGGCAGCGTGCCCCAGGAACCGCCGTTCCAATAGGAGCCGCCGCGGCACAGCAGGTACTCCACCCGGCTCACCCCGCCGCAGACCCCGGTCGTGCATTGGTCGCCGACGCTCAGATAGAACACCGATGTCCCCGGCCCGAGCTGAGGCCACTGGGAGGGAGACGCGAAAGACGGCGGGTTGAGGATCGTCATGGTGGGCGGCGTCACGTCCCAATAGAAAGTGAGCGGCGGCGCGCCGGCCGCCACCAGGTCGGAGGCGCTCGCCTGGCCCGTGAAGTTGCCCGCCGCGTCGCGGGTCCGCGCGACGACCTGGTAGGTCGTGCCCCCGGTGAGCTTCGACGCGAGCAGGGAAGAGCTGAAGGACCAGGTCAGGTGCATCGAGTCCGTCAGGCCGGCCGTCGCGGTGCTCCACAGGAGGCTGGTGTTGCCGCTGCTGGGGAAGACGTAGAACTTGTTCTGCGTCGGGTCCCAGAAGGTGCCGTCGGACATCTGCTTGACGAAGAGGGCGGCGACCGCGGGCATGGAGAGGTTGAACGCCCCGTTGTTGTTCGACCCCGTATCGGTCGCCACTCCCGAGAAGATGGCCGACACGCCCGGCGTCGACAGCGTGTTCAGGTATGCGTTGTTGGCCACCGAGGTGACGGAGGAGACGGGAGCGGTCACGTCGTAGATGAAGGGGATCGCCGACGCCGCAAGCGGCGTGAGCGCGTTGGTCGCGTTGCTGGCGACGTCCACCGCCCAGGGCGCGACCATATAGTTGACGCCGCTGACGAGGTTCGCGCTGTTGAAGGTCGTATAGGACCAGGGGCTGGCGATCGTCACGGTCGTCAAGACGACCAGGTTGGAGCCCGCCGCGGTCCACTGGTTGGCCGACGCGTTCCAGTACCTGTTGGTAGTCGACTCCCAAAGGGCGAACTGGATGGCCCGCAAAGCCGCGCTGTTGGCTCCCGCCGCGGTGCCGGTGAACGACGTGACGCTGTTGACGTAATTTCCGGCGAGGGGGAACGTCATGGTGACCGCCGGCGCGGCATTGTTGATGGTGAACGTGCTGGACGCGACGCCGTTGAGCGTGCTCGTCGGGTAGTTGGAGCCTCGCCCCGCCGAGTCGCACGCGACCGTCGGGTCGGTCAGACCGGTGTTGTCGCAGCCGCGGACCAGCAGGTTGTATTGGTAGCCGTTGGTCACGTCGCTGTTGGCGAAGGTCGGGCTCATGAAATACCAGTAGGTCGCCCCGCTCGTCAGCCCCGGCGAGGCCCCCGCGTAGTTCACCGGCACCCAGTTGCCGGCGGACCCGCCGCCCGGCAGGGTCGTCCATTGCGAACCGGTCCAATACTGCCCGTCCGACCGCGTCAGCAGGTACTCCACCCGGTTCACGCCCGCCTGCGGGGCCGTGCTCGCGTAGAACCCCGCGCAGCTCGTGTACTGGCCGCAGGCGTCCGCGACGGCTCCGTAGAACACCATCTGGCCGGTCGGCACGCTGCCCGCTCCGTTGATGGGCACGGTGATGGTGGCGGTCGGCGGCAGGATGTCGTAGTAGAACGTGGTCTGGCTGGCGCTCAGGTACCAGAAGTTCTCCAAAGGCAGACTCGTGCCGCTGGAGGTGCGAGCGTTGTCGAACGCCGTCACGAACAAGGTGAACGAGGATCCGCTGATGTCGCGCGGGTCGAACGCCTGGCCGGACTGCAGCTTGCTGCTGACCCAGTTGCTGCCCTGCCCCGCGCTCGGCGGCCCGCTCGGGTCGGCGAAGGCGCCGCCATTGTACATCCAGCCCACGGTGTTCGCCGGTCCGCACTTGAAGAAGCTGGTGTTATGGCTGTTGGCGCCGCAGCTGCCCGTCCCCAGGTTCCGGTTGTCGTAAGCCAGCAGGTAGTTCGTCCATCCTCCGGACGCCGCCGGCTGCCAGTTCCCGTTGACGTCCAGCCACGAGCCGTCCCGGCTGCGCTGGACGCGGATATGGACGCCGTAGACGACGTCGCTGAGGTTCCCCCCTTCCGCCGCGGTCCCTTGGACCGAGTTGAGCTGGCTCCTCCACGTGGAAGAGGAGCTGTACGGGAGACTGGCCGCGGGAAGCCCGACGCCCGCCATGGCGATCGTCGGGCTCGAGTTCGAGATGACGAACGGCACGCCGGCTTGGCCGTCCGAACGGTTCATCATCGTCGTCGTGGAAGCGTACGTCGTGGGATTGCCCCCCACGTCCCTACTCTTCGCGAACAAGGTGTACGCCCCGTTCGCCATCACCGTGGCGTTGGCCGGGTAGCTCCAGCTGAAGGTCGGCGTGCCCTGTCCCGAGCCGCCGACGGTGATCCAGGTGCCGCCCGTGGAGCTGGGCCCGCACGACGCGCCCAGGTTGGCCGCGCCGTCCCAACACCCGCCGCTGGACTGAAGCTGGATCTGCGTCACGTTCGTGCTGATGTTGAACACTCCGAGCGCCTGGCCGCTGAAGACGGGGAACGGCCGCAGGACTAGGGGCTCACCGTTGGCTGTGTCCAGGCCCGCGTTGCCGGTCCAGCCGGCGGGCGCGCCGCCGGAATAGTTCGCCAGGTTCGAAGCCGGCTGCGTGGACGCGACCGTCGGCGGCGTGTTGCTGACCGTGAACGTGCTGGAGGCGACGCCGTTGAGCGCGCTCGTCGGGTAGTTGGAGCCGCGCCCTGACGCGTCGCAGGCCACCGCTGGGTCGGTCAGACCGGTGTTGTCGCATCCGCGGACCAGGAGGTTGTATTGGTAGCCGCTGCTCACGTCGCTGTTGGTGAAGGTGGGGCTCGGGAAATACCAATAGGTCGCCCCGGTCGTCAGCCCCGGCGAGGCCCCCGCGTAGTTCGCCGGGACCCAGTTGCCGGCGGCCCCTCCGCCCGGCAGGGTCGTCCACTGCGAACCGGTCCAATACTGCCCGTCCGACCGCGTCAGCAGGTACTCCACCCGGTTCACGCCCGCCTGCGGGGCCGTGCTCGCGTAGAACCCCGCGCAGCTCGTGTACTGCCCGCAGGCGTCCGCGACGGCTCCCGTGAACTGCAGCTGGCCGATCGGCATGGTGCCCACGCCGTTGACCGGGACGGAGATCGTCGCGGTCGGCGGCAGGATGTCGTAGTAGAACGTCGTCTGGCTGGTCGACAGGGTCCAGAAGCTCTCCAGCGGCAGGCTGGTGCCGCTGGAGGTCCGCGCGTTGTCGAACGCCGTCACGAACAAGGTGAACGAGGAGCCGCTGATGTCGCGCGGGTCGAACGCCTGGCCCGACTGGAGCTTGCTGCTGATCCAGTTGCTGCCCTGCCCCGCGCTCGGCGGTCCGCTGGGGTCAGCGAAGACGGCGCCGCCGTAGGTCCAGCCCACGGTGTTCGCCGGTCCGCACTTGAAGAAGCTGGTGTTCTGGCTGAGGGCGCCGCAGTTGCCCGTCCCCAGGTTGCGGTTGTCGTAAGCCAGCAGGTAGTTCGTCCACCCTCCCGACGCCGCCGACTGCCAGTTCCCGTTGACGTCCAGCCACGAGCCGTCCCGGCTGCGCTGGACGCGGATATGGACGCCGTAGACGACGTCGCTGAGGTTCCCCCCTTCCGTCGCGGTCCCTTGGATCGAGGCGAGCTGGCTCCTCCACGTGGAAGAGGAGTTGTACGGCAGACTGACCGCGGGAAGCCCGACGCCCGCCATGGCGATCGTCGGGCTCGAATTCGAGATGACGAACGGCAAGCCTACCTGGCCGTCCGAACGGTTCATCATCGTCCCCGTGGAGGCGTAGACGCTGGGGTTGCCCGCCACGTCCTTCGTCTTCGCGAACAAGGTGTACGCCCCGTTCGCCATCACGGCCGCGTTGGCCGGGTAGCTCCAGCTGAACGTCGGCGTCCCCTGTCCGGAGCCGCCGACCGTGATCCAGGTGCCGCCCGTGGAGCCGGGCCCGCAGGATGCGTTCAGATTAGCGGCGCCGTCCCAGCACCCGCCGCCGGACTGAAGCTGGATCTGCGTGACGTTCGGGGCGATGCCGAAAGGATCGAGCGCCTGGCCGCTGAAGACGGGGAACGGCCGCAGGACCAGCGGCTCCCCGTCGGCGGTGTCCAGGCCCGCGTTGCCCGTCCAGCCGGCGGGCGCGCCGCCGGAATAGTTCGCCAGGTTCGAAGCCGGCTGCGTGGACGCGACCGTCGGCATCGGGCTGGCGATCGAGAAGGTGCTGGAGGCCACGCCGTTGAGCGTGCTCGTCGGATAGTTCGATCCGCGCCCCGACGCGTCGCAGGCTACCGTCGGGTCGGTCAGACCGGTGTTGTCGCATCCGCGGACCAGGAGGTTGTATTGGTAGCCGCTGCTCACGTCGCTGTTGGTGAAGGTGGGGCTCGGGAAATACCAATAGGTCGCCCCGGTCGTCAGCCCC
>JAPLKK010000152.1 GCA_026388115.1 Elusimicrobiota bacterium
ACGAGCTTACCGTGCCGGATCTCGGCGACGCAGAGGATCATATGAACTTGAGCTCCTTGAGTTTTTGGACGAGGAAGGCTGCCTTCTCTTGGGCGGTGCCGCCGGGCACCAGCACTCCGCCGCCCCGCGCCGGCGGGGTGGACGTCCCGACCTGCTCGAGGCGGCCGCCCGCGCTCACCTTTGCGGCCTCCGCGCCGAGCTCGGCCGCGCCCCACTTGGCCACCGCCGCTTTCTTCGAGGCCATCTTGCCCCTCAAGGACGGCAGGCGCGGCTCGTTGATCTCCTTGATGACGGATACGGCGGCAGGCAGGTCCAGCTCCAGCGTGTCGATGCCGTCCTCCATCGCCCGCTCGACCTTCGCGGCCTTGTCGTCGATCGAGACGAACTTGCGCACGAAGGCGGCCGACGGCCACTCGAGCCAGGCGGCCAGCGCCTGGCCGATCACGCCCGAGGCGTAGTCGTTGGACTGCTTGCCGCACAGCACGAGGCCGACCGGCTTCTCCGTGTTGATCTTGCGCACGGCGAGCGAGAGCAGATAGCTGGTGCCGAAGCTGTCGGTCCCCTCGAAAGACGGGTCCGAGACGAGGACGCCCGCGTCGCAGCCCAACGCCAGCGTCGCGCGGATCGATTCCTCGGCCCGCGCCGGGCCGACCGAGACGACCGTGACCGTCGAGCCGGCCAGCTTCTCCTTGATCCGGAGCGCTTCCTCCACCGCGTACTCGTCCCACGGGTTGAGGCCCCAGGGCAGGCCCTCGAGCTTGAGTTTCCCGGTCGCCGCGTCCACCGGCACGCTGGTCGACGACGGAGTCTGTTTGACGCAAACGACGATATTCATGCCGATACCGCCTCACGGGTGGATTTCGAGGCCGCTTCCTTGATCATCATCATCGCGATCTCATTGCGCTGGATCTGGTTGGCCCCTTCGTAGATCTGCGTGATCTTCGCGTCGCGCATGTACTTCTCCAGGGGAAAGTCGCGCATGTAGCCGATGCCGCCGGCCATCTGCACGCAGTCGGTGGTGACGCGCATGGCGGCGTCGGAGCAGAACACCTTGCACATGCCGCTCTCCTTGGTCATCCGCTTGGTGTCCAGCGACTTCATGACCTCGGCGACCACCTTGTTCTCCTCGATCGCCTTGCGGATGGCGGGGGCGGTGGCGCGGTCCATCGCGCGCGCCGTCGAGTAGAGCAGCGCGCGGCCCGCCTCGATCTGCGTGGCGCAATCGGCCAGCATGTGCTGGATCGACTGGAAGCTCGCGATGGTCTGACCGAACTGCTTGCGCTGGCGGACATAGGTCATCGTTTCGTCGAGCGCGCCCTGCGCGATGCCGAGCGCCTGGGCCGCCACGCCGGGCCGCGAGTAGTCGAAGGTGAGCTGGGCGATGAAGAGCCCGTAGCCCTCCTTGTAGATGAGGTTCTCCTTGGGGATCCTGCAATCCTGGAACACCAGCTCGTAGGTGCCGTTGGCGCGGATGCCCATCTTCTCCTCCTTCTTGCCGAAGGTGAAGCCGGGCGTGCCCTTCTCGACGACGAAGGCGCTGATGCCGCGCGGGCCGCGGCTCGGGTTGGTCGTGGCGAAGATGACGTAGATCTCCGCGTCCTTGCCGGTCGAGCAGAAGTTCTTGATGCCGTTGAGGACGTACTGGTCGCCGTCGAGCCGCGCCGTCGCCTTGGTCGCCGTCGCGTCGGAGCCGGCGCCGGGCTCGGTGATATTGAAGGCTCCCAGGCGTTTGCCGCTGGCCAGGTCCGGCAGGTATTTCTTCCTGAGCTCCGGGCTGCCGTAGAGCAGGATGGGCAGGGCGCACAAGGAAGAGGTGGCGACGCACAGCGCGATGCCGCCGCAGGCCTTCGAGAGCTCCTCGATCGTGATGACGAGCTCCAGGCTGAACCCGC
>JAPLKK010000224.1 GCA_026388115.1 Elusimicrobiota bacterium
CGAGTCGCCCCCGCCGGCAGACCCGGCTCGGGGCCCGTGCGCCAAAAGCAGCAGTTCGCCGGCGGCCTCGGGCGACGGCGGGGGGGTCTCCGGCAGGGGCTTTTCGTGCACGACGTAGGCCAGGCCGCAAGAGGGGCAGCGACAGACCCAACTGCATTTACGGCACCAAAGGAACGCCGAATGTCCGCGCCGGTTGACGAGCAGGATCGCCTGCTCGCCCCGCTGGAGCCGTTCGCGCACCCTGGCGACAAGCTGGTCGGAGAGGCAGCGTCCCGGATTCTGGGGCGGGGGGACGACCAGCACGCGCGGCGGCGGCGTAGCGCGCGCCACGCGGTCCGGCATCGTGAGCAGGACGGCCCGGCCGGCTTCGACCAAGGCGAGCGCCTCCAGGCTGGGCGTCGCGCTTCCGAGCACCGCGAGGGCGCCGAACGTCCGCGCGCGCTCGAGCGCGAGCTCGCGCGCATGATAATTCGGCGGCTGGGTGTCCTGCTTGTAGGATTCGTCCTGCTCCTCGTCCACGACGGCCAGGCGCAGGTCCTTGAAGGGGAGGAGCGCCGCGGAGCGCGCGCCGACGACGACGCGGACCAAACCGCTCCTGACGCCGAACCAGGTCTCGCGCCGGCCCTTCTGCCCGAGCTGGCTGTGCCACAAGGCGACCGGCAGGCCCATGCGCTCCTGGAAATCGTCGAAGAACGGCCGCGTGAGCGATATCTCCGGCACCAGGAAGAGCGCCTGCCCTCCCCGGGCCACCGCCTCGCGAATGAGGCGGATGTACACCTCGGTCTTGCCCGAGGCCGGGACGCCGAAGAGGAGGGTGATCTCATGGCCGCCGTCCCGCAGCCTCCGCGTCAAGCGCTCGACCGCGGCCGCCTGGCCGGGGGTGAGTTCAAAACGAGGATGATCCTTCCCTCGCTGTTCTCCCTCTCCCACTGAGCGGGAGAGGGCGGATTCACCGCCCCTCTTGCCTTCCTTTACATACGCCGGCAGAAGGGCTTTGCACGCATCGCCGGGCGGACAGGCGTAGCGCCGGATCAGCCAGCGCGCCAATTCCAGCGACTCCGGGCCGAGGAGCGGCTGAGCGTCCAGCACCGCGTGCAGGGGCTTGAGAGGCCTCGGCGGCTCGCCCTCGCGCACGGCCAGGATGACGCCCGTCAGGCGCCTGGGCCCGAACGGGACGTGAACGCGAGCGCCGGCCGAAGCCCGGGCCGCAAGCTCCGCCGGGACTTCGTAGTCGAATGTCTGGCCCACCGGCACCGGACACGCGACCTCCGCGATCCGCATCAGCGCTTATTTGTAGCCGGTGAAGACGAAATGCGGCGGAAGGTTGCGCACCTCGAAGTCGATGTCGACGTCTTGGAAGTGATATTTCATCAGCGCCGCCAAGTGCGTCGTCACTTGGTAGGCGATGAAGCGGCCGCCGGGCCGCAGCAGGTCCACCGTCTTGTGCAGCAGCTGATGCCGCTCCAAGGGCGTCAGGAAGCTGAACGGGATGCCCGAGACGATCACGTCGGCAAGGCCGATGCCCTGCTCCGCCGCGTGCCTGTCGATCTCAATGACGCTGCCGTGGATCACGGTGAGCCGCGGGTCCTGGAACTGCTGCAGGATCGAGGCCAGCTCGCCGTTGCGCTCGACCGCGAGGACGCGCCCGGTCGCCGGCAGCCTGCGGAGCAGCGGCTTGGTCATGACGCCCGCCGCGGGGCCGTACTCGATGACGGTCCTCGTGTTCCCCAGGTCCATTCGCTTGAACACCTTGTTGATGAGGAACTTCGTGCTCGGCGTCACCGAAGCCACCTTCTTGTCCTTCAGGAAGTGCTCGAAGTAGGAGAACACGCTGGCTTCGTCGTCCTCTTTGCCGTGCTTCCGCTTTTGCTTGAAATCGGACAGCTCCTTCTTGAGGAAATTCTCCACGTCGTCCAATCCCTTCTTGATCTTTTCCTCGATGTGGTTCTCGACGAACTCCTCGACCTTGTCGAAGAAGTCCTTCTTGTCGAGGTGCGGGGCGGTCTTGGTTTTCATGTCTTCGTGAGCTCCGTTCTCAGATTCTTCATGTCCGTCCAGACGTCGCGCTTGAGGCCCGGGTCGCGCAAGAGCGCCGCGGGGTGGTAGGTCGGCAAGAGCCGCAAGGGCGCGGCCATCCCCGGCACCGCCAGCTCGCGCCACTGTCCGCGCAGGCGGCTGATGCCGGTCTCCTCGCGCAGCAGCGCCTTGGTGGCCACGTTGCCGAGCGTCACGATGACGCGCGGGGCGATGAGCCGGATCTGCTCCTGGAGATACGGCATGCACGCCTCCATCTCTTTCGGCGTGGGCGGCCGGTCGTTGCCCCGGGCGTCCGGGTCCCCGGGATCCTTCATCGGATGGCACTTCACGACGTTGGCGATATAGACCGTCTCCCGCGACAAGCCGATGGCGCGCAAGATGTCGTCCAAGAGCTGGCCGGCCCGCCCGACGAACGGCTCGCCTTGGCGATCTTCCTGGTAGCCCGGCCCCTCGCCGACGAACATCACCTCGGCCTGCGCCGAGCCGACGCCGAACACCGCGTTCAGCCGCTGGCCGCCCAGCGGACACTTCTTGCAGGCCGAGACCTGCTCCTTCAGCGACTCGAGAGTCGTCGAGGCAACGACACTTTCCCTCACCCCGCCCCTCTCCCCTTTGGGGGAGAGGGAGACCGGTTCGGAGGGAGGCGTGGGCGGCTTGGGGGAGAGGGAGACCGGGGAAGCCGGCGCGAGCCGGATGTCGCCGTCTTCGATGCGCGCCCGCAGGCTTCTCGCCAACTCCAGAAGCTCCTGAGCGTCGCTCACTCGATCTCCTCGATCGCGGCGAGGATGCGGCCGGCAAGCCGCTCCTTGTCCATCAGCGGCAGAACAAGCGTCGCCTCGCGGGTGACCAGAGCGGCCCGCGACCGTTTCGAGGCGAGAGCGTCGGCTCGATTGGCGACGACGAGGTCGAGGCCCTTGCGCTCGAGCTTCTCGCGGGCGTGCGACAGCCACCGCGTCGTCTCCAGGGCGAAGCCGACGACGGCGCGGCGCCGTGCCCCGGGTCGGGGGCCCTGACCCAGGGCTCGGGGCCGCCGCGC
>JAPLKK010000042.1:0-22579 GCA_026388115.1 Elusimicrobiota bacterium
TCGAAAAACCACGTCCTCTCCAGACCGAAATGCGTTCTCGTTCATGCAACGTCAGATGCCGGTACTTCTTTGCCATGCCTGCCTATCCTATCGCAGGTCTTCAGTCTTTGAAAGTGGTGCACTAGGATATTGAACTCGCGGTCCTGCCGTGTAATAGCCCTGGCTATCCCCACAACTGTTATCATCCCGAGATGATTCGCCGCGGCCTGTATCCCGGCGGCGTTGCGATGTCGGGCAGACACACTTTGTTGGAATCATGAAACCTCGTTCCGAGATCCGCACGATCGCTTTTGTGGGGAACTACCTGCCCCGGCTCTGCGGCATCGCCACCTTCACAACGGATATATGCACCTCCGTGGCGACCCAGTTTCCGAAGGTACAGTGCTTCGCCGTGCCCGTGAACGATATCGAGGGGGGCTACAGCTACCCCCATGAGGTCCGCTTTGAGATCGAGGAGCAGAACTTGGCCTCGTATCGGCGGGCGGCTGATTTTCTAGGCATCAGCGATGTGGATGTGCTTTGCGTCCAACACGAGTACGGCATTTACGGAGGACCGGCGGGAGGGCACATCCTGGCGCTCCTGCGCGAAGTGGATCTGCCCATCGTCACCACGCTCCATACCGTGCTCAGGGAACCCAACTCCGATCAAAAGCGGGTGATGCAGGAGCTGATCCAACTCTCCACCCGAGTGGTGGTGATGTCCCACAAGGCGGAGGAATTCCTAAAGGATGTCTACAAGGCCCCCGCTGCCAAGATCGACATGATCCCCCACGGGATTCCGGAGACCTCTTTCGTGGATTCCGCCTTCTATAAGGATCTCTTCGGCGTGGAAGGCAAGCAGGTGCTATTGACGTTCGGACTGCTCTCTCCGAACAAGGGCATCGAGAACGTGCTCAACGCCCTTCCCAAGATCGTGGCGGAGCGCCCCGACGTGGTTTACATCATCCTGGGAGCCACCCATCCACAGCTTCTGCGGGAAGTGGGCGAGTCTTACCGCCTGAGCCTGGAGCTGCTGGCCGAGAAGAACGGCGTCAAGAAGAACGTGATCTTCTACAACCGCTTCGTGGAACTGGCCGAGCTGAAGGAATTCATCGGCGCCGCCGACATCTACATCACTCCCTATTTGAACGAGGCCCAGATCGTGTCCGGGACGCTGGCCTATTGTTTCGGCGCCGGCAAAGCGGTGATATCCACTCCCTATTGGCACGCCCAGGAGCTCCTGGCCGATAACCGCGGGGTGCTGGTCCCCTTCAATGACCCGGACGCTCTCGCCCGGGAGGTGGTGGGGCTTTTGACGGACGATGCCCGGCGCAACGCCCTGCGGAAGAACGCCTACAGGATGGGGCGGGAAATGGTGTGGGGCAACGTGGCCTGCTCCTACATGCAGGCGTTTGAGAAGGCTCGGAATGAACGGGCCGGCTTGACCCGCAAGCTCTTCACGGTGAAGACGCTGGACAAGCAGCTCACCGGGCTTCCCGAAATGAAGCTGGACCACCTCTACCGGATGACCGACTCCACGGGCCTCTTTCAGCACGCCATCGCGGCCGTGCCGAACTTCCACACCGGCTACTGCACCGACGACAATGCCCGCGCCCTGATCTTGACGGTCCTTCTGGAGGAACTGGGGATGGATTCCCCCCGCCTCTTGGACGCCGCCACGACCTACGCCGCCTTCGTTCAATACGCCTTCGACCCGAAGCTGAAGCGTTTTCGAAACCTCATGGGATTCAACCGGTCATGGACGGACGAAGCCATATCCGAGGACTGTTGCGGCCGCGCGCTGGCGGCCCTGGGGACCTGCGTGGGCCGATCGAAAAACCCCGGCTTCCAAGTCTTGGCCGGGCAGATCTTCGCGCAGGGGCTCTCTTCCGCGACGGGATTCAGCTCGCCCCGGGCCTGGGCGCTGGCCCTGCTCGGCGCCCACGAATACCTGCGGCGGCTCAACGGTGACCGGCAGGTGCGCCAAGTCCGGGACGCCCTCATCGACCTCTTGATGGGCCTCCACAATCGCACCGCCACCCCCGAGTGGCCCTGGTTCGAGGATTCGGTGACCTATCTGAACGCCGGGCTCTCCCACGCGCTGATCCTGAACGGAAGGGAAACCTCCCGTGCCGACGTGTTCGAGATGGGTTTGAAAACCCTGCGCTGGCTCACCAAAATCCAGACCGCCGAAGGGAGCTATTTCCGTCCCATCGGCTCCAACGGTTTCTATAAGCGCGGCGGCGAGCGGGCGAATTTCGACCAGCAACCCATCGAGGCCCAGAGCATGGTGTCCGCCTGTTTGGAGGCGTACCGGTGCACCTCGGATAATTATTGGTTCAGCCAGGCGCGCCGCGCCTTCGACTGGTTCCTGGGACGGAACGATCTGGGCCTTTTCCTCTATGACCCCAACACCGGCGGATGCCGGGACGGGCTTCACTTGGACCGCGCAAACCAGAACCAGGGGGGCGAATCCACCCTGGCGTTCCTCGTCTCGCTGGCGGAGATGCAGCGGATGCACAACGAACTGGCCTCCTTCAAGAACCCGCCGCCCTCCTGAATGAAACGCCCCTCTCTCAGACAGAAAACCGTCAGCATCCGCAGGACGGAGATCCGGTTGTCCCCGGACCAAGGCCGGGTGGTCCTGCGGCCTCTGGGGTTCGCTTCCGACGAGGAATACGTCAAGATCATCCGCCGGGCGCTGGCGCTTCCGGAGAAGGACGTCCAGCGCGTTCTAGATCCGGTCCTGCAGGAGTTCTCATCCCGTCATCGGTGGCTGATCAAGCGCCTTTTGGCGAGGTTCCACCACCTGGAACATTTCCTGCCCCCGGGCGGCGACATCTCGGAAGCGCGCAAATTGCTGATCGGCTCCTACTTCATGTTCGAATATTCGGCCGAGTCCGCGGCGCTCTTCAACCCGTCCATCCTTCCACATCCCGACCAATCGGGGCTGCCCAAGGGGAGCCTGCGCTTCCTTCTGAGCCTTCGGTCGACGGGGGAGGGCCACGTATCTTCCATCTCTTTCCGCAGCGGCGTCATCGACGTGCACAACAGCATTTCCGTGGACCCGCCGTCGCGTTTCTTGACCGAGCCCGAGCTCATTGAGAACCCGACTTATCACAAAGCCCTTTTCGGGCGGAAAGTCGCGGAAATGGGCCTGGCCGGCGAATGGGCGCAACGCGTGCTGGGCCGTCTGGAAGACTTTTTCACCCTCAAAGAACTCAAGCACGCCCTCAAGGCGGTCCTGCAAGAGACGGCCCCCGGCCGAAAGATCGGGGATGACGACACCGCCAAAGGCCTGTGGCTTTTGGCGCAGTCCAACTACGAGATCCGGTTCCCCCCGGACCAGGAGCTCTCCGAAAGGATCATTTTCCCCGTCACTTCCCTCCAGAGCAACGGCCTCGAGGACGTGCGCCTGACGGCGCATCGGGACGACAGGGGGAAAACGGTCTATTACGCCACCTATACCGCCTATGACGGCCGCAACGTGCTTCCTCAGCTATTTGAAACGGAGGATTTCCGGCACTTCAAGTTCGCCACGCTCAACGGCCCCGGGGTGCGGAACAAAGGGATGGCCCTCTTCCCGCGCAAGATCAAAGGCCTGTTCGCCATGCTCTCCCGCCAGGACGGCGAGAACATCTTCCTGATGTACTCCGACAACGTGCATTTTTGGAACGAGTCCCGGCTCCTCCTCTCGCCCGCTCACTCTTGGGAATTCGTGAAGATAGGGAACTGCGGGTCTCCCATCGAGACGGAGGCGGGCTGGTTGGTGCTGAGCCACGGGGTGGGGCCCATGCGGAAATACTGCCTCGGCGCCTTCTTGCTGGACCGGGATGATCCTTCCAAGGTGATCGGCCGGCTTAAAAAGCCCTTGATGTCCCCCGAAGGGGCCGAACGGGATGGGTACGTTCCCAATGTCCTCTATACCTGCGGCGGGCTGGTGCGCGGCCATCAGCTGATCCTCCCCTACGGTCTGTCGGATCGCGTGACCGGATTCGCCATCATTCCCGTAGATGACATCCTAGCAGCCATGGCTTAGCGGGCCGGAGCTCCGCGCTCTACGGGAGACACGGTTAAGGACTATGCAGGCCCGCGATGGTCGAGCGCAAAAAGTCCCGATATACAGACCCCTTTTCGAGCTAAAAAGATTTTTATTGGCGGCCGCTGCGGTCTTTCGGCTATACCCAGCATAACAGGCCATGCGCGAGATCATGGACGGGATCAGAGACTTATCGGAAGTCGCCGAACTCTCCGCAACTCAGGCGCAGTTGCTGCTGGAGCGGGCCTGCCTGCGGCACGGGCTCCGTTGCCCGCGCTGCGCCGAGAGCCGCTGCTGCCGGCTCCGCCCGCCGCGCTTCCGGTGCTCGCGCTGCGCCCATTCCTTCCGGCTCTTCACCGGCCGCTGGATCGAGCGTCCCCGAATCCCGGCCCGAAGCTGGCTGGCGGCGCTCAAGTGCCTCGAGTTCGACATCCGCGGTCAAGCGGGGTCACGCTTCGCCGGATTGTCCGAGCCCGTCTACTACCGGGCGCTCGACGCCGCGCGCCGGAGCTTGGCCGCGCAGGATCCGGCTTGGAAGGCGCTGGCGGCGGAGTCCGAGGGGCAGCCGGAAGTCTTCGGCGTGCGACGCAGCCGAAACGGGAAGGGAGGAGAGCCCCTGCGCATCGAACCCGTGGGCGGCGGGAAGGATCTGCTCCGCCTGGCGAGCGACCTCGGGGTCCGGCATCGGAACGGCTTCGCTTATCTGTCGGCCTATGCCGGCTACGACGCGCTGGTATGCCACGGCGCCGTCTTGAAGGAGCTAGGCATCGCCACTCGCGCCTTCGACCGGGTCACCGGCGATCCTTTCCTCAGCTTCCTGGTCAACCGGACGACGAGGCACTTCGGCATCCCCCGATCATCGTTTCCCCTTTACCTGAAAGAACAGGAACTCCGGTTCAACGGCGGAGGCCTTCCCCTGTTCCCGCGCCTGTTGGACTCGATCACCAGCTACCGTTGAGAAGCCGGCTCTGCGGCCGCAAGCGCTTTCGGGCTTCTTGTTGAGAGAGGGCCGGCGGCTCAGATCGCTTAGGGATACAGCAGGTATTTCCCGCGGACTTTCATGAAGCCGACGATGTCGTCATCCCAGCCCTTGATCAGATCGGCGGCACGACGGCCCTCGGCGAGCTGCTTTCGGACCGATGGGTCGCACATCGACTGCTCCCAGTCCGCCCACGCCGACGCGGGTTTCTTGCCGAAAAGGCGGCTCCACAAGCCGCGCTTGGCCTTCGGCTCCGCGAAGAGTTCCCGCTCTGGATAGAGCTCGCGCAAGGCATCGAAGGCGTAGAAGGTGATCGGAGTGAGCGGCGCGCGGGCCGGATCGTCGAGGTGGATCTGGACGCCCCCGCACCTCTCGCCGCGTTGCGGGAAATAGAAAGGCTTGAACTGAAGCGCCCTGAAGCGGACTCCCGGCAGGCCGCGCGCTTCGAGCTTTTCGGCGAGCTTATCTCCGTCGATCCAAGCCGCGCCCATCAGCTCGAACGGCAAGGTGTAGCCCACGCCGTTGTTGAAGCCGGCTTCCGGAGGCCCGAAAAGGCTCGTCGCCGCGTAGAAGAGCGCGGATTCCGAATGCGGGATGTGAGGCGAGGTCGGGACCCAGCGGAGCCCCGTCTCCGGGAACAGCATCCCCCGCCTCCACCCCTTCATGGGCACGACGGTCAGCCGGCAGCGCTTCCCCCCCGCCAGCCAACCTTCGCCGTTGATCATCTGCGCCAGCTCGCCGGAGGTCATGCCGAGCACATAGGGGACCCGCAGCCAGCACACCTCGCTGCGCGGCCAGTCGGCCGGCGGCACGTTGCCCTCGACGCGCAGGCCGCCCAAGGGGTCGGGCCGGTCCAGGACGATGACGGGGATGTCCGCCTCGGCCGCGGCTTCCATGACCAGGGCCATCGTCGCCTTGACCAGGGCCATCGTCGCCTCGTACGTGTAGGACCGGACGCCGATGACCTGGAAGTCGATGACGACGACGGCGACGCCTCGCAGCATCTCGGGCGTGGGCTTGGCGGTCCTGCCGAACAGCGAAAAGACGGGCAGGCGGGTCTTCGGGTCGCGCTCGTCGCGGACGCTCTCGCCCGCGTACGCCGCCCCGCGCAGACCGTGCTCAGGTCCCATCAGCGCGACGATCTGGACCCCGGACGCGCGGAAGAGGGCATCGACCGCCGGCTCCAGGCGAGAGGTCACGGCGGCGCCATGCGTGACCAACGCGACCCGCTTGCCGCGCACGAGGTCGAGCCTCTCGGAAATAAGCACGTCGATGCCGGGCAGGACGGCGGTCGAAGCGCTCGCTTCAGCCGCGGCCGCCGGGCCGGCGGCCCCGACCCGGGGCCCGGCGGCGAAAAGGCAGGCGATCAGCAGGGCTTCCCTCATCGGTCGTCTAGCCTACAATAATACGGGTCCGACCCAAATAACCTATCATGCCCTTCCCCGTCGGCCATGCGCTATAAGAAGTTCTTCATCGAGATCACGAACGCCTGCAACCTTTCCTGCCCGTTCTGCCCGAAGACGTCGCGCTCTCCGCGCTTCATGGACGTCCCGCTCTTCGAGAAAATCCTGGCGGACGTCTCCGGCAAGGCCGAGGACCTCTATTTCCACGTCCTTGGGGAGCCACTGCTCCACCCGGAGCTGGAGCGGTTCTTGGAGCTGAGCGCGCGGCGGGGTTTCCGCGTGCGGCTGGTCACCAACGGCACGCTGCTGCGCGAAAAAGGCGAGAGGCTGCTCGGAAAGCCCGCGCTCAAGCAGGTGAGCGTCTCTCTGCACAGCTTCGCGGCCGGCGGAGCCCTAACGGGGCTTGAGGAATACCTCTCCGGCGTATTCGCCTTCGCCAGGAAGGCCGCCGACGCCGGGATACTCATCTCCCTGAGGCTATGGAACCAGGACGAGAAGGGACTCGTCTCTCCAGGCGACGCGGCCGTCCTCGCCGCCGTCCGGCAGGAGTTCGGCTTCGCGGGACCGGTGCCCGGCGACATGGGCCCGGGCCGCGGGGTGAAGCTCGCTCCCCGCGTCTTCCTCAGCAGCATGTCCCGGTTCACGTGGCCGTCGGTAGACTCGGATTCGCCGGAAGAGGACGGCGCCTGCCTGGGCGTGCGGGGCCAAGCCGCGGTCCTCGTGGACGGCACAGTGGTGCCCTGCTGCCTCGACCGGGAGGGGGCGATCCCTCTGGGCAACATCCGCGAACGTCACTTCGAGGAGATCATCTCCGGCGAGCGGGCCCGCGGAATCGCCGAAGGCTTCATGCGGGGGAGTGCCGTGGAACGTCTCTGCCGGAAGTGCGGGTACAAGGCGCGGTTCTCTCCTTGACGCCCTCAGATCGGGCCACCAGATAGCCGTTGACCCCGCCGCAGAGCGGGCCTGGAGGTGGCCTTCGACGCTGGATTGACAGCGTCATAATGGAGGTGCTACTATATACGTTGTTGCGCATATAGTGATAAGGAGCACCCCATGGCCATCACGCAGATCGCCCGCCTCTTGGATGTTGTTTCCGAGCCCAGCCGCCTGCGGATCCTACTGGCCCTTTCCATAAGGAGGATGTGCGTCTGCGAGCTTTGCGCCGCATTGGACCTGAAGCAGACGGCCATGTCCCAACACTTGCGCGTCTTGCGAAATTGCGGCTTGGTCGCTCATCGCAAGAACGGCCTGTGGGTGGATTACGAATTGCCCGAAGGCCTCCTCTCAGGCCCATCGGGTCGCGTGCTGAAAACCATCCTGGCGGAAGCGCAAAAGGATGAATCGATCCAAAAAGACCGGAAAGCCGCCGCAAAGGTCGACCGCCGCGAGCTGTGCGGCGACGCCCCCAAGCGAAGGATTCGAGCGCCCCATGCCTGATCGGGAGTTCGGAATCGTCAAGTCAACGGCGATCGCGGCCGCCTTGCTGGCGTTATGGATCGCCGTTTATACGCACCTCGCCCCGCTTGCCCATCGGCTGACCTATGGGTTCCTGCGCCTGGTCCCAGGGTCGCATCTTTCATCCGCCGTCGAGTTTTTCCTCTTTGAAACACCGAAGGTGATGATGCTTCTCGCGCTCATCGTCTTCGTCGTAGGCGTCATCCGCACTTTCTTCACGCCCCAGCGCACCCGCCGCATGCTGGCAGGCCGGCGAGAGTCGGCGGGGAACGTCTTGGCCGCCCTACTCGGGGTCGTAACCCCCTTCTGCTCCTGCTCGGCGGTCCCCTGTTCATCGGATTCGTTACCGCAGGGGTGCCCCTGGGAGTCACGTTCTCTTTCCTGATCTCGGCCCCCATGGTCAACGAAGTGGCGCTGGTGCTGCTCTTCGGGCTCTTCGGCTGGAAGGTCGCCCTTCTCTACGCCGGGACAGGAGTCGCCATCGCGATCGCTTCCGGCTGGGTCATCGGCCGGCTAGGCATGGAACGCTATGTCGAGGAGTGGGTCTACCAGACCAAACCCGGCTCAGAGGACGAAGAAGCGGCCCCGGGTTGGAGGGACCGGCTGCTGGACGGCCGCTTGGCCGTGCGCGACATCGTGGGCAAGGTGTGGCCATACGTCGTCGCCGGCATCGCCGTAGGCGCGGGCATACACGGCTACGTGCCCGAGGACTTCATGGCCGCGCTCATGGGCAAGAGCGCCTGGTGGTCCGTTCCGGTCGCGGTCGCCATCGGTATCCCCATGTACTCCAACGCGGCGGGAATCGTCCCCATCATCCTGGCCCTCTTGGAAAAGGGAGCGGCATTGGGGACGGCGCTCGCCTTCATGATGGCCGTCATCGGGCTGTCCCTGCCCGAAACCATCATCCTGCGCAAGGTGCTCAAGCCCCGGCTCATCGCCGTGTTCGTCGGCGTAGTGGGCACGGGCATCCTTGCCGTCGGCTATCTGTTCAACATGCTGTTCTAAGAGGATGCTCATATGAAGATCGAAGTCTTCGGACCGGGTTGCCAGAAATGCTCGGCGGCGGAGAAGGTCATCAAGGCGACACTGGCCGAACTCAAGTGCGCGGCTGAAGTCGTCAAGGTGACGGACATCCAGGAAATGGTGTCCCGAGGGGTCATGTTCACCCCGGCCGTCATCATAGACGGCAAGAAGGTCTGCGAGGGCAAAGTTCCTACCCCGGACATGATCAAGGGGTGGCTCAAATGATCACGAAATGGGAAGGCATCCCCCGGAACGAAATACCGTGGAACCCCACGGTAGACGACTCCAAGTGCACGGGCTGCCGGAAATGCTTCGAGTTCTGCAGTCACAAGGTCTATGAATTCGACGAAAAGGCGAACAAGTCCATAGTTACCCGACCGCTTGAGTGCGTGGTCGGGTGCAGTTCCTGCAAAGGACTCTGCGAGGCCGAAGCGATATCCTTCCCGCCGCTCTCCATTCTGGCCGACATGGTCAAGGCGAGGAGCATCAAGCCCTCAACACCGGCATGAAAAAGAACATCGGCTACGGCCTGTTGGCTTTTGTGGCAATCAGCATCGCGTTCGCCATCTTCCAGGAAAGAGGCCCCGCGCCACGACCCGCGGCAACGCCGGAAGTCCGGGAAACGGCCAAGGACGAACCCGCACCGGTACCGTCGGCGACGAAGGGGCGTGCGCATCCTGCAAAACAGGCGAAGGCCGCGGTCAAGCGGCTCGTGATCGCGCGCTACTGCCATGGCAATGCCCGGTGCTCTAACTGCATCAAGATCGAGCAATACTCCCGGGAGGCCATCGAGACGGGGCTGCGCAAGGATCTCGATTCCGGCCGTCTAAGGTTCGAGGTCGTGAACGTGGAGGAGCCCGCCAACAGGCACTACGTCCAGGATTACGGCCTCTACACCAAGTCGCTCGTCCTGATCGCGGAAGCTGGCGGCAAGGAAGTCCGCCACAAGGTCCTCAACGACGTCTGGAACCGCCTGGACGACAAGAATGCCTTTATTGCCTACGTGAAGTCAGAAACGGCTAGCTACCTAAAGCAGCCATGATCGAAGCGGCGACGGCGTTCTGGTTGGGGATTCTGACGTCGATCAGCCCCTGCCCATTAGCGTCCAACATCGCCGCTCTCTCTTTCTGCTTGCGCGGCGGTCCGACAAGCCGCAAGGCCGCTCTTTTCGGCACGGCATATTCTATAGGCCGCGCCGCGGCGTACACCGGGCTCGCCATGCTCATCGCGGCGGCAGGCTTATCCACACCTACGCTCTCAGACTTTTTGCAACGCTATATGAACAAGGCGCTTGGCCCGATCCTGGTCCTGACCGGAACGGTCCTCTTGGACCTCCTGCCCATAGGATTCTGGTCTTGGCGGCCGAGCGAAGCCTGGACATCCAGACTTGTAAGCGGCGGGGCTCTAGGCTCGGCGGGGATGGGATTCCTCCTGGCCTTGGCCTTCTGCCCGGTCTCGGCCGCTCTTTTCTTCGGCGCGCTCATTCCTCTTGCGGTCAAAAGCCGGTCCTTCGCCTTGCTGCCGTTCGTTTACGGCTTTGCCACAGGGCTGCCTGTCCTCCTGTTTGCGGCAGCCATCTCAGGCGGGACAGCCACGCTGGCCAAGAGCTACGCAACAACCGCCGTGCTGGAGCGATGGATGAGAATCGTGACGGGAGCCGTTCTCGTGCTCTTGGGCGCATATTTCACTTTCAGGCACATCTTTCACATCCTATGAACCCCGCAGACAAACCGCTTGAGATACTCTTCCTCTGCACAGGGAACTCTTGCCGCAGTCAGATGGCCGAAGGCTGGGCCAAGGTGCTCAAAGGCAGTTCCATCAACGCTTATTCCGCCGGCGTCGATCCCAAGGGGGTCCACCCTCTAGCCGTCAAAGTAATGGCCGAGGCCGGGGTGGATATCTCGACGCAGAAATCCAAACATGTCCGAGTCCTCAGGGACATCCCTTTCGATTTCGTCGTCACCGTCTGCGACAACGCTCGGGAAAGCTGCCCGCTCTTTCCGGGCAAGACCAAGATCGTTCACCGGGACTTCGAGGACCCAGCCGCCGCAAAGGGAAGCGAAGAGGAAGTCCTGGCCGTCTTCCGTCGCGTCCGCGACCAGCTTCGTGGCTTCATCGAAAGCCTTCCGGAAAGCCTGAAAAAAGGGGACCGCACATGACAAACGAACCGACGATCGCATCGAAACTTTCATTCCTCGACCGCTGGCTGACCTTGTGGATATTCCTCGCCATGGCCGCGGGAGTGGGCCTGGGCTGGCTGTTCCCGGCCGCAGCGACCTCGTTCAATACGGCGTCGAGCGTGGGCACGACATCCATCCCCATCGCCATCGGGCTCATCCTCATGATGTATCCGCCACTGGCCAAGGTGCGCTACGAGGAACTCGGGGGGGTGTTCGCCGACAAGAAGGTCCTGGCCCTTTCCTTGATCCAGAACTGGATCATCGGGCCCGTCCTCATGTTCGTTCTGGCCGTGGTCTTCCTGCGCGGCTATCCCGAGTACATGATCGGGCTCATCCTGATCGGCCTGGCCCGCTGCATCGCCATGGTCATCGTGTGGAACGACCTCGCAAAAGGCGACACGGAGTACTGCGCCGGGCTGGTGGCATTCAACTCCATCTTCCAGGTCCTCTTCTTCTCAGTATTCGCCTGGTTCTTCATCACGGTGCTGCCCGCCAAGCTGGGACTCGCGGGAGCCGTGGTGAACATCACCATGGGAGAGATCGCCAAGAGCGTATTCATCTATCTGGGCATCCCCTTCCTGGCGGGGATGGCGACGCGCTTCGTGCTGGTCTCCGCGCGCGGGAAGGAGTGGTATCACGGCCGCTTCATTCCCACCATCAGCCCCATCACGCTGATCGCGCTACTCTTCACCATCGTGGTGATGTTCTCCATCCAGGGGCGGCGCATCGTGGAGTCGCCGTTGGACGTCCTGCGCATCGGCATCCCGCTGCTGATCTACTTTGTGATCATGTTCTTCGCGTCCTTCTTCCTGAGCCGCCGCGTCGGGGCGAACTACCCGGTCACCTGCACGCTTTCCTTCACGGCCGCGTCCAACAACTTCGAGCTCGCCATAGCGGTGGCCATCGCCACCTTCGGCATCGGCCATGGTGCGGCCTTCGCCGCGGTCATCGGCCCGCTCGTGGAGGTGCCGGTGCTCATCGGCCTGGTGAACGTGGCGCTTTACTTTCAACGACGGGTCGAATGGAGGAATTGTGGCGAAAACCGATAGCTCTGATAAGACGCACAGGCTCGTCCGCGAAGCCTACGGAAAGGTCGCCACGAAACAGTCTTCCTGCTGTGGCGGTTCATCGTGCTGCGGCTCGGTCGCCCAGCCCGCCTCCGAAGGAGACCTCGGACTCTCCTGCGGAGACCCTGTGACGTTCTCCTGCATCGAACCGGGAGACATCGTCCTGGACCTCGGCTCCGGCGCTGGCAAGGACGTGTTCCTGGCAGCCCGGAAAGTCGGGGCATCGGGACGGGTGATCGGCGTGGATATGACCCTGGAGATGCTGTCTTTGGCCCGCCGCAACGCGGAGAAATTCAAAGTCTCGACCGGCATCGACAACGTGGAATTCCGCGAGGGCACGATCGAGGACTTGCCTCTGGAAGAGGCCGCGGTCGATATCATCATCTCCAACTGCGTCATCAACCTCTCGCCGGACAAGCCGAGGGTGTTCCGAGAGGCCTTCCGAGTCCTCAGGCCGGGAGGCCGGCTTGTGGTCAGCGACATCGTCCTGGAGAGAGCCCTGCCGCCGAAGCTCAAGGCCGATAAGGACCTTTACGCGGCCTGCATCTCCGGGGCGCTCTTGCGCGGCGAATACCTGCAGGCCGTCCGCGACGCCGGCTTCCAAGAGCCGGAGCTCCTGGCGGATCGGACGTACCAGGCGTCATCCGTGCAAGGAGACCCCGTCACCGGCGAGGCGGCGGACGCGCTCTCGGGAGTCGCCGCCAGCATCACCCTCCTGGCCCGCAAGGACCGATGAGCCATGGCTGAGGAGGAAGCGACGGATGCGAAGCCGGGAAAGCATCGGGCCATAGCGACAGGTCCCGACACCCTCTCCTTTGCGCCCGCGATCGCCAGGAAGCTCGGACTCTCTGCCGGAGCGAACCTGGACATCGTCATCGAGCGCGGCCGCATCGCGATCCGGCCGAACATCCACAGCCTCGCCAGGGTTTACGTCGAAGCCAGCTCACGATGCAATCTCTCTTGCCGCACATGCATCCGCCAGACCTGGAGCGAGCCGCAGGGAGACATGGCCTTGCCGGTCTTCCGCAAACTTGTCGGGGACCTGCGCCGGTTCCCCCATCTTGAGTCAGTCATGCTGGGCGGGTTCGGCGAGCCCACGCTCCACCCCGACGTCCTGACCATGGTCAGCGGACTCAAAGCGCTCCCCATCGAGCTGGAGATGGTCACCAACGGGACCCTGCTTGATGACAGGATGATCGAAGGTCTCCTAAAAGGCGGCCTGGACCGGCTATGGATATCGTTCGATGGGGCGGATGACACTAGCTACGAGAACATCCGCGAGGGCGCACGATTCGAGAACGTGGTCCAGAACCTGAAACGCCTTCGGGAGATGAATCGGAAAAGCGCCCGGAAGATCGCCGTCGGCATCGCGTTCGTCGTCACGCGCGAGAACATCGCGGACCTCAAGGACCTGGGGCGGCTGGCACGGCGGTTCGGCGCGGACCGCATCCTCGTCAGCAACGTCATCCCGTACGGACCCGACATGGAACCCCAGATGGTCTGCAATCAAGCGTTGACCTTTGGGACGTTCGCAGACCTGCCCGTGAAAACGAAGATGGACCTGCCGAGGCTCGATATCGACGAAACGACCAAGGAGCCCCTTTGGCGACTCTTGGCGGGACCGGAGAGCCTGTCGCTGATGGGCGAAAAGGTCGGAGCTCGGGTCGACGAATGCCGTTTCATCCGGGAACGATGCGTTTGCATCCGGTGGGACGGGGAGGTCTCCCCGTGCATGGGCTTGATGCATGCTCACAAGACCTATTTCCAAAAATACGAAAAGAAGGTCCGCAGCCATAGCTTCGGAGGCATCTCACAGAAGAGCCTCTGGGACATCTGGAAGGCGGACGACTACGTCGCCTTCCGCGAAAGGGTGGCGGCCTTCGACTTCTCCCCATGCCATATCTGCGGAGGGTGCCATCTCGTCGAAGATAACGCGGAAGACTGCACGGGCAACACATTCCCGGCCACATGCGGCGGCTGCCTATGGGCGCAGGGCATCATCCAATGCCCGTGACCCGTGGCGATCCGACGTACTACGGCAGGAGCATCTTGCGCACCAAGGCCTTGAGGACCCGGAGCTTATACTCGTTGCCGGGCAAAGCGCTGGCCCCTTGGACGGCGACCTCGCCGGCTCGGGCGGCGGTCTCCTCCGACAACGCCTTGCCGGCCAGGAACTCCTCCAGCGCCGCCGCCCTCAGCGGGACGGGTCCCGCCGCGCCGAAGGCGATGCGGGCGCGGGCGACCCTTTTCCCGTCGAGCTCGAGCACCGAGGCGATGCTCAAGATAGGGAAATCGATGGACTGGCGCAGTCTGAACTTCAGATAGCCCTGCCTGGCCCGCGGCCGCGGCGCGGGAAGCTCGACCGCCGTGACCAGTTCGCCCTCCTGCAGCACGGTCGTGCCGGCAGGACGCGCGTCGAAGAACCGCTCCGCCTCGATGGCGCGCTTGGTCGTCTTGACGACCGCGCCCAAGGCGATCAGCGCCGGCCCGAGGTCCGACGAGTTGACCGCCGCGCAAGCGCAGTCCATGCAGCGCCAGGCCTCGCTTCGCGCCGCCTCGGCCCCCAGGGTGGCCACGTCCTCGCCGACGAGACAAGGCTCGGCCGGCGGCATCTCCGGCGCGTTCACGCGCGCGATGCGGCAGAGGGCCTCGGCGTTGACGGCCGTCCAGCGCGGCGCGCCGTCGCCGTTCCCGGCAGCCCGGACCTTCCTCGCGCCGCCCAGGCAGCCGTCGATGGCCTCGGCCGCCTTGCGGCCCGCGGCGATGGCTTCGATCACGGAAGCCGGCCCGCTCACGGCGTCGCCTCCCGCGAACACGCCGCCCCTCGAAGTCCCGCCGGTCTCGGGGTCGGCCAAAATGCGCCCTCGGCCGGTCTTGACCCCGCGTCCAAGGAACGACAGGTCCGGAGATTGGCCGATGGCAAGGAACACCTGGTCGCCGTCCACCTCCCGCGTCACCGCCGGGTCGAAACGCGGCGCGAAGCGGCCGTCGGGTTCGAAGACCGAGATGCAGCGCACCACCTCAAGGCCGCCCGCGGCCTTCCCTTGGACGAGGACCCTCTTCGGCCCCCACCCCGACATGAGCTTCACCCCCTCGGCGAGAGCGCGCTCGATGTCCTCGGGGAAAGCGGGCATGGTTTCCCGGCTTTCCAGGCAGACGACGGTGACGCTCTGGGCGCCCAGGCGGCGGGCGGTCACCGCGACGTCGATGGCGACGTTGCCGCCGCCGATGACGAGGACGCGCTTGCCGACGGCCGGCAGCCGTTCGAGCCGGACGTCCCGCAGCAGGTCCAGGCCGGACTGCAGCAGCTCGCCGCCGGGCAGGTCCAGGCTTTTCGCCCGCCACGCTCCGGTCGCGACGAAGACCGCATCGAACTCCTTCGTCAACCGCTCGAGAGAGATGTCCTTGCCGACGGTCACGCCCGTGCGGAACTCGACGCCCATGCCCACGTAGGCTTCCACCTGCCCGCGCAGGACGCCCGGCGGCAGACGGAACGGCGGGATGCCGTAAGCCAGCATTCCTCCGGGCTCCGGCATCCGCTCGAAGACGGTCACGGCGCGCCCGGCCTTCCTTAGATAGTAGGCGGCCGAGAGCCCCGCGGGGCCCGAGCCGACCACGGCGACGCGCTTGGCGCCTTGCGGCGCCGGGCCCCGGGTCGGGGCCGCCAAGCCCCGGGGCGGGGCCGCCGGCGCCTTCATGAGCTCGCCGGCGTTCGAGAGGATGTGGGAGCCGACGCGGCGCTCGATCTCGCGGATCGCCACGGCCTCGTCGAGGCCGCGCCGGTTGCACGCGCCCTCGCACCGATGCGGGCACACCCGGCCGGTCACCGCCGGCATCGGATTGCGCTCGAGCAGCGCTCGCGCCGCACCCGTGAAGTCGCCGCTTCGCACGCGCTCGAGATACGCGGGGATCTCGACATGGCCCGGGCAGGCCGATGAGCAGGCCGGCGGCGAGACGCGGGCCGCGCCGAAGACGGAGTGGTACCGGTGGTCGCCGAGCAGAGCGGGACAGTGCTCGCCCCCCTTGCGCAGGCAATGGAACAAGTCCTCCGGGGTGCGGTAATACCAGCAGCGGGGCTCCTGGCACAGGTTGCCGCCCACCGTGGCGGCGTTGCGGATCTGCGGCGAGGCGGCCGACCGCGCCGCGGCGGCGAGCAGCGGATACTTCTCGCGGATCAGCTTGTCTTTGGCCAAGTCGCTCAATGTCGTCAACGCGCCGATCGAGACGCGCCTGCCGCGCGACCGCACGCCCGCCAGGCCCGGGACGCGCTTGATGTCCACGACGAGCTCCGGATAATCGGGGCGGATGCCGTCCTTGAGCGCGCCCAGCAGGTCGGTGCCTCCGGCGATGGCGACCGCCTTGCCCGGCCTGGCCCTCAGCATGGACACCGCGTCTTTCACGGAACCGGCGGTCTTGTGCTCGAATCCGCGCAGGGTCATGGCCGCCCCCCTGCCTTGAGCGCGGCCAGGACCTTCTCGGGCTTGAACGGGATCCCGTCGACGCGCACGCCCACGGCATCGTAGATGGCGTTGGCGACCGCGGCGGGCGTGCAGGTCAGGACGCCTTCGCCGATGCCGCAGGCGCCGTACTCGCCGGTCCCGCGCCAGACCTCCAAGAGCACCGGCTCGATGTCCGGGACGTCGGCCATGGTCGGTACCCGGTAGTCGATCCAGTTGAAGTTGAGCGGGACGCCCGTCGGCGGGTCGTAGATGATCTCCTCGGTCAGCGTCTCGCCGACCGCCATGCACTGGCCGCCGATCTGCTGGGCTTCCGCGCCCGAGGGATACATCACCGTGCCGCAGTCGTTGACGATGACGAGCTTGACGATGCGCACCTGGCCCGTGCCCGTGTCCACCTCCACCTCGGCGTAGTTGGCCTGGAAGGGCACGCCGGTCCTCTCGCTCGCGGGAGGCCTGCTGACCGTGACCGAGATGGGCACCAAGTCGCCGGCCCAGAGCACCTCGTCGACACTCTTGTAGTCCGCGGGCGAGCTCTTCGCGAAGATGCGGCCGTCGGCGATATCGAGGTCCTCGGGCCGGGCGCCCAGCTTGGGCGCCGCGGCTTCGAGCACCTTGCGCTTGAGCTCCTGCGCCGCGACGACCAGGGCTTCCGACTGCAAGAAAGAGACCGCGCTGTCGGTCTGCACCGTGTCTTTCAGGCAGGTCTCGGTGTCGACGACGTTGGAGAACTGGATCTTGTCCGGGGTGACGCCCAAAAAGGCGAGCGCCTCCGCGCAGCCCAGCACGTTGCAGGTGTTGGAGCCGGTCCCGACCTCGACGGTCGGGGCCTCGAGCATCACGGTGCCGTCCGGGTTCAGCTTGATGCTCACCTGGATCTTTCCGCGGCGCGCCTCCTGCCACTCCGCGTGCCAACCGGGATGGAACGAGAAGCCCACGCCGCGCGCGAGGGCGCCCGGCCCTATGGCGTCCGGCCGGGAGCCGCGGCGCTTCTCCTTCCAGCCGATGCGCTCCGCTCCCTCGCGCAGCACCGCGGAGAGGCTCTTATCCGGCGGCGCCGCCCACTGATGCCCGAAGTTCTTGATGACGAGGTCGATGGGGTCCATGGCCAGCCTCTCGGCCAGGACGTCCACGACGCGCCCGAGGATGAGGTTGAGCTGCGAGTTGCCCACGCCGCGCATCATGCAGGCGGGCAGCATGTTCGTGTAGACGCCGTACGCCTCAAGCTTCAGGTTCGGGATGTGGGCGAAGGCCACCTCCGCCACTTCCGCCGGCGCGAACTTCAAGGCGAACATGGTGTGATCGGCGTAAGCCCCGGCGTTGCCCACCGACTTGAAATGCAGCGCCGTGATGGTCCCGTCCTTGCGCGCCCCGGCCTTGGCGTGGTAGAGGGCCGGCTGGCGCGAGTCGTGGAAGCTCTCCCTGCGCGTATGCTTGAACTTGACCGGCCGCCCCGTCCGCTTGGCCAGCAGGGCCGTGAAGAGGAAGAACGGCTGCTCGCCGGTGTCGCCGCGGCCGAACTGGCCGCCGACGAAGGGGCTGATGACGCGCACCTTGTGCAGCGGCAGCCCCAGCATCTGGCTGATGTGCATGCGCGACTGGTCGGCCTCGTAGGAGTTGGACCAGCAGGTGAGCTTGTCCCCCTCCCACTTGACGAGGCAGCACCAGTTGTCCAGCGAGCACTGCGTCGCGTTGTGATAGGCCGCGTCCGCCTCCACGACGACGTCGGCGCGGGAGAATGCCGCCTCCACGTCGCCCTTGTCGAGGAACACGTCGCCCCCTCCGACCGCGTCGGCGGGCAGGACGTTGTTCAGCGCGATATCGGGGTGCACGGCGGGCGCGCCCGGCTTCATGGCCTCCATCGGGTCGAGCACGAACGGCAGGACCTCCCACTCGACCTCGACTTGCCGCAGCGCTTCCTCGGCCGCCTCCTCCGTCTCGGCCGCCACGACCACGCCGAGGTCGTCGCCGACCCAATGCGCCGTGTCGCCGAGAACCCGCCGGTCGCGGTAGCGCTTCCACATCATGCGCTCGTAAGAGACTGTGTCCACCCCGTCGGTCCAGCCGGCGCTGGTGGGCTTCAGAGCCGCCACCTCGGGGTCCTGATAAGTCAGGATGGCGGCCACTCCTGGAAGGTGCCGGGCCTTGCTGACGTCCAAGCGCCTGATGCGCGCGTGGGCATGCGGGCTGTGCAAGACCTTGGCATAGAGCATGTCGGGGAAGCGCGTCTTGTTGGCGAAGTCGTCGGCGTAGACGGCCCGGCCGCTGGCCTTTTCCAGGGCGTCGATGCGGGGCCGGTACTTCCCGATGAACTTGCGCTCCTTGCGGGGGGTGAAGGGCTTCTTCATTTCCCGCCTCCCTTGGCAGCGGTCTTCCTCGACGCGTGCCAGACCGCCCGGGCGATGCCCGCGTAGCAGCCGCAGCGGCAGAGGTTCCCGCTGAGCCCTTCCTTTATCTCGGCCGGGGTCGGGGCAGGGTTCTCGTCCAAGAGCGCGCGGGAAGCCATCACGAAACCCGGCGTGCAGTAGCCGCATTGGAGCGCGGTCCCATATCCGGGCTCGCATTGCCCGGCGAAAGCCTCGATGACGGGGTCGTCCTTCGGCAGGCCCTCGATGGTGACGACCGAGCGGCCGTCCAGCTCCACCGCAAGCGTCATGCAGGATAAGACCGCCTTGCCGTCCAGGATGACGGTACAGGCCCCGCACGCCCCCTCCTCGCACGAGAGCTTCAGGCCCGTCAGCCCGAAGCGCTCCCTCAACAGGTGGGAAAGCGTCTCGGCCTGCGACACGTCACGCCCGACCGCGAGTTCATGCCAAGCCCCGTTGACGCGGAGCCTGATCGTCTCCGGCTTCGGCCGCGCATGGTCCTTGCCGCCCCTCTTGTCAGCTCTGATCATGGCATCTCCTTCTCGCCGCCCTGTGCGCCGCAACGGCATGATACCTCATCGCGCGCGCGGCGCGCGGCCGATGGCGTCGCCGAACTCGTCCACCTTCATGCCGGTGAGGAAGCGCGTGAGCAGGCGGTTCTTCTCGCGGCCGGCGCGGGCGCGCTTCTGGTAGATGCAGAAGCGGTCCTCGAGAAGCTTCAGGTGAGGGAACAGCACTTCCAGCTTCCCCCGCGCCAGTTCGTCGAGCATCGTGAACCGCGGCAGCAGGGCGACGCCCAGCCCCTCGGCCGCCGCGTTGATCATCCCTCGGATGTGGTTGACCGCGACGATCCGCCGGAACGCCGGCCGGTCGCCGTGAGGCGCCGCTTCCACCATGTTGCGCCACCAGCGCCCCTCCTTGTCCAAGGACAGCACCGGCAGCTCCTCGAGGTCCCGCGGCGCCGCCACGGGATGGACCTGGAGGAAGAACGGCGCGGCGACCACCGCGTACTTCTCGCGGAAGAGGCTGATGCAGTCCACCGCGGGATTCGGATGCGGGCGGCAATCGACCGCCAGGTCTATCTCGTCGCGCAACAGCGGCTCGGTAAGCTCATGGGAGAAGTGGAAATCCAGCCGCAGCCATGGATACGCATGCAGGAATGGCCGCAGCTTGCGGATGAGGACGTTGCTGCCGAACTCGACGGTCGCGCCCAGGACGATGGTCTTCTCGATGCCTCCATCCTTGCCGGCCAGCCGTTCTCCGGCCTCGTCGAGCTCGCCGAAGACGCGCTCGCACACCTGATAGAGATACTCGCCCTCGTCGGTCAGCTCCAGCCGGCGGCCGCGCCATTCGACCAGCCCCCGGCCGATACCCTTCTCCAGCTTGTGGATGGCGTGGCTCACGGCCGAAGGCGTCAGGTGCAGGCGCGACGCGGCGACCGTGTAGTTCCCGCTTCGGGCGGCCTCCCGCAAGACCTGGAGCTTGTTCAGATCGAGCGACATGGCGCCTCCCGAAGCCGGCTATCATGAATATAATTCATGTTATGAATGAAAACATATCATTTTGTTCATCATAAATGCGCTGCTACAATGGCCTTGAAGCCTCAAAGGAGCCTGCCATGCACCGAATGCTTGCCGAAGACCTGAAGGTGACGTACACGACCTCAGCCGCCGACATGGACGCGATCCACGCCGGCTTTGATTTCGCGCTCGATCAGGTCCGCTCCAGGCTCGGCCGGGAGTACCCTATCTACATCAGCCAGAAGGCGCTGCGAAACGACCAACCCCCGATCGTCGATCTCTGCCCCATGGACACGTCCTTGGTCCTCGGCCGGTTCACGGCGGCCACGGCCGAGCAGGCCGCCCTGGCCATCGAGGCGGCCGCCGGCGCGAAAAAGGCCTGGGGAACCCGGACCTCCTGGCAGGAGCGCGTGGCCGTCATCCGCAAAGCCGCCTCCATCGCGCGCCGCCGCAAGTTCGAGATCGCCGCGATCATGAGCCTCGAGGTGGGGAAGAGCCGCCTGGAGGCCCTGGGCGACGCCGAGGAGGCGGCCGACCTCATGGAGTACTACGCCCTGCAGATGGAGGAGAACCACGGCTTCATCAAGAGGATGGGGTCGGTCAGCCCGAACGAGCAGACCACGGACCTCCTTCGGCCTTTCGGCGTCTTCACCTGCATCGCGCCCTTCAACTTCCCCATGGCCCTCGCCTCCGGCATGTCCTCGGCCGCCCTGGTGGCGGGCAACACCGTGGTCTTCAAGCCCGCCCAGGACGCGCCGTGGACCGGCCTTTGCCTCTACGAGGTGTACCGGGACGCCGGCGTGCCGGCCGACGTTTTCCACTTCATCACGGGGAAGGGCTCCGTCATCGGCGACACCCTTTGGCAGCATCCGAAGGTGGACGGCATCGTGTTCACGGGCTCCCAGGAGACCGGGATGCGCATGTTTCGCGGCTTCAGCAAGAAATGGGTCAAACCCTGCCTCATGGAGCTGGGCGGCAAGGGCCCGGCCATCATCATGGACAGCGCGGATCTCGACATGGCCGCCGAGGGGGTGTCCAAGTCCGCCTGGGGCATGCAGAACCAGAAATGCAGCGCGACCTCGAGGGTCTACGTGCACCGGAAGGTCGCCGGACCCTTCCTCTCGAAGCTCTCCGCCAGGACCAAGGCCATGAGGATCGGCGACCCGACCCAGCGGGACGTCTTCTACGGGCCGCTCATCAACGAGCAGGCGGTCAAGACGTGGGAGAAGGCCGTGGAGCTCGCGCGCCAAGACGGCGCCGTCCTTTACGGCGGCGGCCGCCTGCGTTCCGGCCCCCTCGCCAAAGGCTGGTACGTCGAGCCGACCATCGTGGAGGCCCCCCTCTCCAGCCGCCTCTTCATGGAGGAATATTTCGTCCCGATACTCCCCATCGGCGAGGTGGACAGCCTCGACGAGGCGCTCGCGGAGAGCAACAAGGCCGACTACGGCCTGACCGCCGGGATCTTCAGCGGCAGGAACAAGGAGATCGAGCGGTTCTTCGACGAGGCCGAGTTCGGCGTCCTCTATGCCAACCGGCGCAACGGCGCCACCACGGGCGCCTGGCCCGGCTGCCAGCCCTTCACCGGCTGGAAAGGCTCGGGCTCGGGGGGCAAAGGCGGGCTCGGGCCCTACTACGTGGCCCAGTTCATGCGCGAGCAGAGCCGCACCGTGGTCGCAGACTGACATGGCGACAATTACAAAGACCAACGCAAAGTCAGCGCCGCGCCTGCGCCAGCTCATCGGCGGGGAATGGTCCGAGGGCTCGGGCGAGCGCGAGATCCTCTCGACGAACCCCGCCGACACCCGAGACGTGGTAGCGGTCTTCCGCAGCGCCTCCCGAGCGGAGGCCGTGAAGGCGATCGACGCGGCCGAGGCCGCCGCCCCCGGCTGGCGCAACACCCCCGCGCCCCAGCGCGGACGCATCGTCGCCAATGCGGTCGGGGTCGCGCGGCGCAGGCTGCCGGAGCTCGCCGAGCTCATGACGCGAGAGGAGGGCAAGATCCTTTCCGAGTCCGCCGGCGAATTGGAGAAGGGGATCAACCTGCTCGAGTGGTTCTCGGGAGAGGGCTACCGCTTCATGGGCGAAACGGCGCCGTCGGACCTGCCGAGCAA
>JAPLKK010000042.1:22593-24210 GCA_026388115.1 Elusimicrobiota bacterium
CTCCGTGGAACTTCCCCTGGTCCATCCCCTGCTGGAAGATCGCCCCCGCGCTGGTGGCGGGCAATACGGTCGTCTTCAAGCCGGCCTCGCTGACCCCGGCCCTCGCCGTCGAGTTCTGCCGGATGTTCGAGGAGGCGGGCCTGCCGCCCGGCGCACTGAACCTCGTCCTGGGGTCCGGATCGAGCCTGGGCGACCTGCTCGTCGAGGACCCGCGCGTCAAGGCAGTCTCCTTCACCGGCTCCAACGAGATCGGAGCCCGCGTGCACGCCGTCGCCGGGCGCCGCGGCATCAAAGTCACCTGCGAGATGGGCGGGAAGAACCCCTGCGTCGTCTGGGCCGACGCGGACCTGGACCTCGCGCTGGGCGGCGTCCTGCGCGGCGCCTTCGGCTCCACGGGCCAGCGCTGCACGGCCACCAGCCGCCTCATCCTGCACGAGAAGGTCGCCGACGAGTTCATGGGCATGCTCGTCGCCGAGACCAAGAAGATCAAGGCGGGCCCCGGTCTCGACCCGAAATCCACGATGGGGCCGGCCGTCGACCAGGCTCAGCTCGACACCGACCTCGAGTACATCCGCATCGCCAAGGCGGAGGGAGCGAGGCTCGTCCTGGGCGGCAGGCGGCTGGAGGCGGGCGGCCTCAAGCACGGCTTCTTCGTCGAGCCGACGATCTTCGAGGGCGTCGCGCCCTCCTCGCGGCTGTGGCAGGAGGAGGTGTTCGGACCGGTGCTCGCGGTGGCGCGCTGCACGGGCCTCGAGGACGCGATCCGGCTGGCCAACGACTGCCGCTTCGGCCTGTCCAGCGCCATCTACACGCGGGACCTTTCGGCGGCGATGCGCTTCGTGGAGGCGATCGAGGCCGGCATGGTGCACGTCAATTCCCCGACCATCGGCGGCGAGCCTACCGTGCCCTTCGGCGGCGTGAAGAGCTCGGGCGTGGGTGAGCGCGAGATGGCCAAGGAAGGCGTGCGCTTCTTCACCGAAACGAAGACCGTGTTCCTCGACTACACGGGACAGCGCAGGGCCTCGAACATCTATTAGTCGAAGCGCGGCATATTCCGCTTACTGCTATACACCAAGAAGAAAAGCCCTCCCTTCATCTCATTGCCGCTGCTCCGGGTGCGGATATCGGAGGCGCACACTTAATATGATGACTTTCCAGCGCCGGCCATGATCAAGCCAGGACTCCCGGTTTCCGCGCCCAGCGCGCTCCTCGCGGAGACCATCGACAAGCTGCGCGCTCTGCACGGCCCGGCGTGGGAACGCCTGAGCATCGCAAGAGCGGTGGTCGGCGTCGTCTTCTCCGGCGTGAAGCTGTCCGACGGCCGCGGCGGTTTGGCGGGGACGCCTCGCGCCGACTGCTGTTCCTTGGCGAAGGACAAGCCGGCCACCCCCCCGGGAGCGCTCCAAGGGCTGCCCATCCGCTCTCTCTTGGAGCCGTGGCCGGAGGATCCGTATCGGCGAACCCTGGCCGTGGCCGCCCTCAACGCACTCTCCGCCCCGTGGCTCGAGGGCGGACGTTATCGCGTCGTCTACGACAAGGATGCGCTCGACCTGCTCGAGCTCCGGCCCGGGATGAACGTGGGCCTCGTCGGCGCGTTTCCCTCCTACATCACGCGGC
>JAPLKK010000042.1:24239-40519 GCA_026388115.1 Elusimicrobiota bacterium
CTACATCACGCGGCTCAAGGCGACGCCCGGCGTGCGTCTCAAGGTGCTCGAGCTGCGCGAGTCGGCGATGCGCGAGGAGGACCTGCCGCTCTACGTGCCGGCCGCGCGGGCCGCCGAGGTCATCCCGACGTGCGACGCGCTTGTCATCACCGGCTTGACGGTCGTGAACGGGACGCTGGAGGAGCTCCTGCGCCTCGCCCCGCCGGCGGCCGGCGCCATCCTGGTCGGGCCGTCAGGAAGCATTCTGCCGGACGCGCTGTTCTCGAGACGAGTGCGCTGGGCGGGCGGCTGCCTGGTCACCGACCCGGACGCCGCATTGGACCTGCTTGCGCAAGGAGCCCGCGCGGGGCACCTTTACGGCCGCTGCGCGCGCCGCATCAACCTCTCTCCCTTATGAAACCACGTATCGGCAGACAATCTGGAGAAGGCCTACGGTTCCTTCTCCTGCTTCGTTCGTGAAAGCAGGTGAATCTGGAGCTGGATCGATAGTTTGCCGCTTGTTCCCGCCGAAGAAAAAGGCCGCCGGAAGAGCGGCGGCCTAGGTGCGAGAGAAGTTCTGCCTGTTACTCAAAGTGGCTGCCCTTCCTAGACGACTTTAGAACTTTCCTGGCGAGCGTCGAGTCTCCCGGATGGGACAATTCTCTCTTCTACGTCTGAAATCCGATGCGCTTCCCGGGTGGGCCTCGGTGTCAGACGTCAACTTATAGAACTTACTGATGGGCCGATGAATCGCAACGACAGTAAGTTCTATAAGTTGACGTCTGACACCGGCTCGTTTGGTCCGATGCACCTGTGCCCGTCCTAGACGATTTTCGAACTTTCCTCGTTCAGGGCGACTCGTCGGATTCCGTGCGCCGGAGCAGCCTTTGATTCTCGATGTGGCGCACGAGGTCGTTAATGCGTCTTGCCTCGGCACCTCCCTCCCGCTTAAGGCGCCGGCACGTTCTGCAAAACTTGGCCTTTGAATAGACTTGCCCCTTTGCCACTTCGTACCACCATCGTTGCTGCAATGCCGTCCACACTTCTTGTCTTCCGCAGGCGGGGCACGTAAACGGGAGATCGAGATAGTATCCGCGTTGGATGAAGTCGGGGACACCGTAGCTATTGGAGGGCGCCAGATTCCCAGTGGTGACCATCACTGCACCGTCGGGAATCTCCTTCTTACGAGCGGGCTTCTTGCCTGCCTTGGATTCCCTCCGGGAAATGCGCTTTTCCTTGAGTTCCACTCGACGCTGCTTGCCGCTCTTCATCCGCTCGTATTGTAGGCGAAGAACCAGTGCGTTGCCAGGTTGAAGGACACTGCCCGTCTTAGACGAGTTTAGAACTTTCCTTACAGGCATCGAGGTCCAGCCTGAACAGGTTCCTATTGGGAAAAGTGGGTTCTCCCCGCGATTTCGGAATCTCTTCGTGCATCGCAAGGAAATCCGAGCTACCATAGCGGGATGACTGGGGCGCTGCTCCTTATTCTCGCATTACCGCATTTCGCCGTGGCTTCGGAGGTCACGTCCCGGCTGGAGCGGCTGAGCCGCGACCTCACGAAAGCCTATACGCAGGCTAGAGGCTCCGTCGGACTCCCCAGCATCGCCGTCTTCACCTTCAATTCCAGCGACGAGTTGGCCAAACGAAGGGCGGGCTTTGCGATCTCTGAGCTCCTGACTCACCATCTGGCGAATCAGCGGACGTTCACCGTCGTCGAGCGGGCCGAGCTGTCTCAAGTCATGGAAGAGCAGAAGCTGCACCTGAGCGGAGTCATCGATCCATCGACAGCGGTGAGGATTGGCAAGGTGGTCGGCGCCCGTCTGATCCTGGTCGGAAGCATTGAGAAGCTAACGGACCGTTACGGCGTCAACGCGCGGATCGTGGATGCCGAAACCAGCGAAGTAATCGCCACCGCTTACGAGGACTTTCCTGCCCAGTACTTCGAGGAAGCTGCGAAGCCGTATCTCGTGTTGGTGCCCGAGTCCCAGGCGATTGGACTGTACCTGCTGTATGACTACAGGTACAACGGCAATCACCTTTCGGCTTGGCGATATCAATCGTCGGACGGTTACCCCGCTGACGCGACGCCGAATGGGTTCCCGCTCGGGATGATCGGCGGAGGGCTGCGATACTTTCCGTTGCCGCGATGGATGGTCGACTTCAGCGCCGCAGTGCTGAGTAATGTGGCCGACGTGGCATCCGGCAGTGAAACCTATCCACCGTATCCGCCACACTCTGTGCCACGACGGGCCGAGACCGGCAGGACGGTGCTAATCCGCGGCAACCTGAATTGGGTATCTCCCAGCTATTATCGCTTCCACGGCATCGCGGGCGCCGGAGTAAGCGTTTATCGGATAGCGGGTGAGGGCCTTATCACCGAGACCGCGTATGTTCCCACACTCCGAGTCGGCGCGGAATATAGGCCGCAATCGCGCATCGGATTGGGAGTCTTCTTGAATTACGACTTGCGTACTCGGAACGTCAAGGACGCCACTGATCCCAGTCATCCGGACGTCGTGAAGTTACAGCGGTTCTCCATTGAGCCGACGATAGGGGTCTACTTCTAACGGCCGCGGATCGGCGCCATTGGCGTCTACTGGCGCAACCTGCGGGACTAGGATTCGAACCGTGGGTCGGTCCTGACCAATCGCGGGCGCGCGATGACGACGCCAAACGTCCTTGCCCTCACCCCTGCCCTCTCCCGCCGAAGGCGGGAGAGGGAGAACATCGTCTCTCCTTTGTCAGCATCTTGCTAGCTCACGCTCTCGGCGCTGTAGCGGGCGATGAGGCCGCTGCGCACCGCGTACCGGAACGTCCGTTCGAAGATCCAGCAGGCCGCCGCCAAATAGGCCGCGGCCAAGGCGGCGCCCGCCGCCGCGGGCCACGGCGAGACATGGCCCGTGAGCACGATGGAGCGCATGGACTCGAAGACGTAGGCCGGCGGCAAGAGGCGCGAGACGACCCTCATCCACGGCGGCAGGGTCGAGAGCGGATAGAAGACCCCCGCGAAAGGAGCGATCAGCGCCGGGATCGGCCATACGAACCATTCGGAGGCCGGCCCCAGCCTCAGGACGAGCGACGTGCCCACGATGCCCAGCGCGATGCCGAAGATGAAAAGGACCGCGACGAACGGCGCCAGCATCAGCCCGTAGACCGTGAACGAAAGCCCGAAGGCGAAGCCGGCCAGCAGCAGCATCGCCGCCAGCCCGATGGAACTGGTCACGATCGCCGAGGCCACCAGCCCGCCCAGGTACTCCCAGATCGTCAGAGGCGAGGCGAAGAGGTTGAGGAAGTTGCGCGACCACACGTCCTCGAAAAAGGCCATCGTGACGCCCTGCATGACGCGCATGAAGAAGTCCCACAAGAGGACGCAGCCCAGCATGGTGGCGACGAAGCTGAAGCCGGCGGCCGCGACCGTGTTGAGGTAGCGGGTCAAGAAGCCCCACAGCAGCATGTCCACCGTCACCCACGCGAACAGAGGGATGGCGCGCGAGAGGCTTCCACGCATCAGATAGAATTGCCTCAGGACGATCGCGTAAACGCGCTTAGCCTTCATACGAGAGGGGTTCGCGGGCGACCGCGACGAACAGGTCCTCCAGGGTCTTGTGGCCGTGCTGCCCCGGCAGGGTCCGGGGGTCGCCTTGCAGCAGTATCTTCCCATGGGAAAGGAAGAGGACCCGGTCGCACACCTCTTCCACCTCATGCATGTTGTGCGAGGTCCAAAGCACGCCGGACGTGCCGCCCGCGACGAAGGCCTTGATCTTGGCGCGGATCTCGCGCGCGACGGAGGGGTCGAGCGACGCCGTCGGCTCATCGAGCAGCAGCAGCCGCGGGGAGTTGAGCATCGCCTTGGCCAGGCACAGGCGCGTCTGCTCGCCCGACGACAAGTGGCCCGCCTTGGTGTCCGCGTATCTTCCGAGGTCGAACTCGCGGACGAGCGCCTCGATGCGCGCCGAGAGATCATCGACCCCGTAAATCAGGCCGAAGACGCGCAGGTTCTCCGTCACGGTGAGGTTGCCCGGCAGCGGCGTATAGACGGCGGCGAAGTTCATCCTCTCGCGGCCTTCGATCCTCACCTGCCCCACGGTCGGCTCGAGCACCCCTAGGATCATCGTGATGGTCGTGGTCTTGCCGGCTCCGTTGGGCCCCAACAGCCCCACGATCTCTCCCGGACCGACGTCGAACGAGACTCCGTCGACGGCCGAGACGGCGCCGAACTCCTTGCGAAGACCTTCCACCGATAGGATCTTGTCCATCAGAGCTTTGCCGTTCTTCATTCTGCCAAATTTCACACCACCCGGATTCCTAGGGACGTCAGGCTAAGCAACATTGCGGCCACCTCATTGAGGCAAAGGCGTTGCAATACATCCTTAATGGATATTCCCGGCCATTCGGCCGAAAAGCGATTGGGGGCGTCATGAACGCGTATTTCATCTCCGCGCACGACTTCAAGCCTTTCATCACCAGGCTCATCGAGGCTCGACGCGTCATCGGTCCGGTGGCCAAGAGGAACCGCTTCACATTCGAGCGGGTGACCCGGGCGGAGGACCTCCGGCTCGACTACGACGTGACGATCCTCCCCCCGAAGAAGATATTCTTCCCTCCCGTCCAGGACCTGGTCCATTTCGAAGGCGAGCGATACGCCGGCTGCATCGAGGCCGAGCCGCAGGTCCTGCTGGGCGTCCACTTCTACGACGTCAAGGCGATCGACATGACGGACCAGCTGTTTCGCGAGAAGTTCGCCGACCCCAATTATCTCGCCGCCCGCGAGGCGACCACCGTCGTGGCGTCGAACGTCCAGCGCGTCAGCGACGCCGCGTTCTGGGGCTCGATCGGCGCGGACGTCGCGCCCAAGGGCCACGACGCGTTCCTCACGATGATCGAGACGGGCTACGTCTTCGAGACCAGGACCCCCAAGGGAGCGGCCCTGCTCGAGTTCGGCCGCTTCCGCATCGCCGAGAAGAGCGAGGTCGCGGCGGCCGACCGGGTCAACGCCGAGATCTTGGAGAAGTGCCCCGAGCGCATCGACCACCCGGCCGAAGCCGTGGCGAAAAGGCTCTGGGAGGTCTTCGGCGACGAGGCGCTGTGGGAGAAGCTCGCCGAGGATTGTTTCTCCTGCGGCTCGTGCAACGTCATCTGCCCGACTTGCTACTGCTTCGACGTGCAGGACCGCTGGAACCTCGACCAGAAATCCGGCGCCCGCGCGCGCTCCTGGGACGCCTGCCTCACGCAGGACTTCGCCCAGGTGTCTTTGGGCGCCGGCGCCACCGAGAACTTCCGCGAGTCGCGCGGCGAGCGCTTCCGCCACCGCTTCATGAGGAAAGGGGCGTATCTGAACAAGAAGCTCGGCGGCCCGGCGTGCGTGGGCTGCGGCCGCTGCTCGCAGGCCTGCACCGCGGACATCGCGAGCCCGCCGAAAGTCATCAATAAGATCATGGGAGCCGCCCGATGAGCAAAAACGGAACCGTCGCAGGGATGGATATCCACGGAACCCTTGGAAAGCTGGAAGGAGCGGGCAACATCTTCCTGCCGCGCAAGGCGGCCGTCCTGCTGGCCAACGACGACACGCCGATCGAGAAGAGGCTGACCTTGCGCCTCGAAGACGACGCGCCGTTCGAATTCTCGCCCGGCCAGTTCATCGAGGTCTCGCTGTTCGGCTACGGGGAGATCCCCGTGGGCCTGGCCAGTTCGCCGACGCGCCAGCGCTCCTTCGACATCGTCGTGCGCGCGGTCGGCCGGGTCTCGAAGGCGATCCACGGCCTGCACGGCGGCGACACCCTGCACGTGAGGGGGCCGTACGGCAACGGCTTCGACCTGGACGCGCTGCGCGGCAAGAACGTCCTTATCATCGCCGGAGGCTTGGGGCTGGCGCCGACGCGCAGCCTCATCCAGTACATCCTCGACAAGCGCGACGAGTTCAAGCGCTTCACGCTCTTCTACGGGACGCGCGACCCGAACACGCTGCTGTTCCCGGAGGACCTCGAGGAATGGCGGGAGTCCGACAAGGTCGAGTACTTCGAGACCGTCGACCGGGCGACCGGCCCCTGGAAGGGCAACGTCGGCGTGGTCACGACCCTGTTCCAGAAGACCAAGCTCGAGCCGGGGACCAAGGTCGTGGTCTGCGGGCCGCCGATCATGTTCAAGTTCGTCCTGCGGGAGCTCGATTCGCTCGCCGTCCCGCACCAGGACATCTACCTCGACGTCGAGCGCCGGATGAAGTGCGGCGTCGGCAAGTGCGGCCACTGCCAGATCAACGACAAGTACACTTGCACCGACGGGCCGGTCTTCACCTTCGCCGAGCTCGAGAAGCTTCCGGAGGCGTTCTAATGGGCAAACCGACCGTCGCGTTCTTCGACTTCGCCTGCTGCGAGGGCTGCCAGATCGAGATGACGAACCTCGGCGACGAGGCCTTCCTCGAGCTGCTCAACCACATCGACATCGTGGAGTTCCGCGAGGCGATGTCGGAAACGACGAAAGAGCCGATCGACATCGCGCTCATCGAGGGCAGCTTCACCCGCGAGGCCGACCGCGCCCGGCTGGAAGACATCCGCCGCCGGGCCAAGGTCGTCATCGCCTACGGCCAGTGCGCCACGACCGGCGGCATCAACGCGCTCAAGAACCACCAGAAGGACTACAAGGAGTTCGTCTACGGCCACGCCGCCGGCATGCCGCATCTCGCGAGCGACTCCGCGCGGCCGATCTCCTCGGTCATCAAGGTGGACTACAACGCGTTCGGCTGCCCGGTCAGCAAGTACGAGGTGCTGCAGATCATCTCGCACCTGGTGCACGGCAAAGAGCCCGTCATCCCCGACTACCCCGTCTGCATGGAGTGCAAGCGGCGAGAGACGGTGTGCCGCTACCACGAGGGCGACCATTGCCTCGGGCAGGTCGCCCGGGCCGGCTGCGGCGCGCCGTGCCCGGCGAGCGGCATCCCCTGCGAAGCCTGCCGGGGATTCGTCTCCGACCCGAACCTCGCCTCGCTCAAGAAGGTCCTGCGGGAGGAAGGCGGATTGTCGGAGCGGCGCGCGGAGACCAAGGCCCTCATGTTCACGGCCAACGAAACCGCGGGGAGACCGGCATGATCCAGGACATCAAGATCGACGTCCACCACCTGACGCGCGTCGAGGGACACGGCAACATCGTCGTCGACGTGAAGAACGGCAAGGTCGAGAAATGCGAGTGGCAGGTCCCCGAGGCCCCGCGCTTCTTCGAGTCGATGGTCCGCGGCCGCCATTATACCGAGGTGGCCCGCGTCACCAGCCGCATCTGCGGCATCTGCTCCATCGGCCACACGCTGGCCTCCTTGAAGGCGACCGAGGCGGCCTGCGCCGTCGAGATCAGCCACCAGACCGGCCGGCTGCGCCGCCTGCTCAAGCACGCCGAGAACTTCGACTCGCACGTCCTGCACGTCTTCGTGCTGGCCGCGCCGGACCTCGCGGGCGCGCCGTCGGTGCTGCCGCTGATCAAGACGCATCCCGCCGTCGTGGCGGGGGCGCTCAAGCTCAAGCGGCTCGGGCACGAGTGGGGCTCGCTCATCGGCGGCCGCACCACGCATCCGACCTCGGCGGTGCCCGGAGGCTTCACCAGCGTCCCGACGGAGGACGAGCTGCAGACCCTGCGCGGCCGGCTGCTGAAAGCCGCGGCCGACCTCGAACCTTTGCTCGAGGTCGTCGCGGCGCTCGCGAAGAACATCCCGTCCTTCTACAGGCCCACCGAGTACATCGCCCTGCACTCGGATGTCGATTACTCGCTCTATAACGGCGACATCCAGTCCTTCGTCGACGGCCGCCCCAAGGAGCGCCTCCCCGTGTCCGAGTACCGCCGGGTGACCAACGAGTACGTCGTCCCGCAGTCTACGGCGAAATACACGAGGAACCGCCTGCCCTGCTACGCGGTGGGGGCGCTGGCCCGCTTCAACAACAACCATGAGCAGCTCCACCACGAGGCCAAGCGGGTGGCGCAGGCGCTCGGGCTTCTGCCCCACTGCTTCAACCCCTACATGAACACGGCGGCCCAGGCGGTGGAGATGGTCCACAACCTGCACAAGTCGATCCAGATCATCGACGAGCTGCTGGCCGAGGGCGTCTCGCTGGAGAAGCCCGCCGCGCCCACGCGCTTCGGCAAGGGGAGCGGCGCCGTCGAGGTCCCGCGCGGTATCCTGTTCCACGAGTACGAGTACGACAAGGAAGGGATCTGCGTGAGCGGCAACTGCATCATCCCGACGAACCAGAACCACGGCAACATACAGGCCGACTTCGAGAAGCTCGTCCCCGAGCTCCTGGAGGCCGGCAAGGGAGAGAAGCAGATGGAGCTGGCCCTCGAGATGCTGGTGCGCGCCTACGACCCCTGCATCTCCTGCTCGACCCATTACCTGGATGTGACCTTCAAGCGCTGAATGCGCTATCTGATCGGCACCGGGACCTGGCACGCGTCCGACGACGCGGTCGGGCTCCGCGTGGCCGAGAAGGTCGCCGAGCTCGGGCTCGAGCAAGGCTTCCGAGCGGAGGCCGTCGCCTCGGGCATCGACCTCCTGTCCTACCTCGACGCTAGCACCGAGGAAATGCTAATCGTCGATTGTGCCCGGATGGGACTGGAGCCCGGCGGCTGGAAGTTTTTCGAGCTGGCCGACGTCTCGAGCCGCAAGCAGCTTGCGGGCATCAGCACGCACGAGGGGGATATCCTGAAGATCCTCCAGCTCGCCCGCGAGACGGGCCATACCATCCCGCCCATCCGCTTCCTGGGCATCGAGCCGCAGCAGACGGGGCCGGGGCCGGCCCTGTCGCCGGCGCTGGAGGCGAGGCTGAGCGAGTACGCGCGCGCCGCGGCCGATTATTTCCGTAGGGCGGAGAGACCATCATGATCGAGATCCGGGATCTGAAGGCGTTGGTGTCCAATGCGCAGAATCTATCCGGCCTCAGCGAGAAGACCCTGCAGATCCTATCCCAGTGCGCGCAGGAGCAGCGGTTCGCCGAGAACGCGCACCTGTTGCGGACCGGCGAGCCGGCGGACCGCTTCTTCGTGCTGCGGGAGGGCCGGGTGAGCATCGAGCTGGAGGCCGGCCACAAGAAGATGACCACCATCCAGACACTCGACGCCGGGAGTCTCCTCGGCTGGTCATGGCTGATGGCACCCCACCGCTGGCACTTTTCGGCGCAAGCCACGACGCCGGTGGTTGCTTATTGCTTCGACGCAAAAGTCGTCCGCGAGCGGATGGAACAAGACCACGATTTCGGCTACGAGATCCTCAACTGCATCGCGCGCCTGATGGCCCAGCGCCTCGAGAGCGCGCTTCCGCAGATCGTCGGCATCACCTGAGCCTCTAAGGAGGGCGGACATGACGCTCCTGGCCTTGCTGTTGTTGCTCCCCGCCCGCATCCACGCCGCGCCGGACTCCGCCGCGGCCCCCGCTCAGGCCGAGCTGCAGGAGATCGTGATCACCGCCTCTCGCCTCGACCTCCCCATCAGCAAGACCCCCTTCGCCGTGTCCGTGCTCGATACCAAAGACCTTCAGGGCATGAGCAAGACCATCGGCGCGGACGAGGCGCTCCGGAGCGTCCCCGGCCTGCGCGTCGAGAACGCCACCGACGGCGAGCGGGTACATATGTATATCCGCGGCTGCGGCGTGCTGACCGAGACGGGCGTGCGCGGCACGCGGGTCCTGCTCGACGGCATCCCATTGAACGACCCCTCCGGCTTCGTCCCCGACCTGTACGACATCAATTGGTCGACGGTGCGGAGGATCGAGGTCCTACGAGGCGCTGCCGCGTCCCTGTACGGCGCAAGCGCCTCTTGCGGCGTCGTCAACCTCGAGACACAGCGCGGCGGGCCCTCTGCCGCAGCCGTGGGAGGCTCGGAGTACGTGGGAACGCACGGCTTTCACAAGGCGGTCGGGCAGTTCGGAGGAGCGGCCGGCCCCGCCGACTATCGCGTCGAGCTGTCGCAGACGCGCGGCGACGGGTACCGGGTGCACCAGAACTTCTTCGGAAGCAATCTCTACACCAAGGGCGACATCAAACTCGGCGACAACGTGCGCCTGACGCCGGTATTCGCCTGGACGAGATACTTCAACCAGAACCCCGAGGGCCTGAACCTGACCCAGCTTGGCCAGGACCCCAGCCAGCCGAACGCGGACGCCGTGCCCAAGAACGAATACTGGCGGACCGAACGCGTCACCGGCGGGCTCTCCGGACAGATTGGCCTGACCCCCAGCCAGCACGTGGCGTTCAGCGCGTACGCGCGCGGGACCGACTTCACCGAATCGGTCCCCGGCAGCGTGGCGCACTCGAAGATGTCCTCGCCGGGCGGGAGCGTGCAGTACACGCATGTCTACGAGGGCAACGAGTTCAAGAACCACGCCAGCGCCGGCTCGGATTTCGAGTGGCAGACGGTCGGTTCCTATAAGCGCGCGAACTTGGGCGGGGCTATCGAGGATTCCAACGACATCGCGCGCCAGAGCATCCACCAGGAGCAGGCCGGCTTCTTCGCCGCGGACTCCATCGAGCTCGGCGAGAAGGTCGCGCTGATGGCCAACATCCGCTACGACATGGTCGGCAACAGGCTCTACGACGACTTCGACAGCTACTCCTCGACAGCCGATCTGTCCGGTCAAAAGAACTTCCACAAGACGACCGGCCGCTTCGGCGTCACCTACTCGCTCATGCCGGAAGCGAACATCTATGCCAACTGGGGGATGGGCTTTCTCCCGCCCTCCACCGACCAGTTGGTGAACAATCCGGCCAACGAGCGGGGATTCAACCAGAGCCTCAGCCCCAGCGGATCGCAGAACGAGGAGATCGGCGTACGCGGCGTCTTGGCGCACCAGCGGTTCTCCTATGACGCGGCGTTCTATCATTTGTCGACGAAAAACGACTTCAGCCGGTACCGAAGCAACAACATCACCTACTGGACCAACACCGGCCTGACCGACAAGTACGGCGTCGAGCTTCACGCCAAGGCAAACCCGGTCACGCCCGTGACGATCCAGGCGTCCTACACCTACTCGGACTTCCGCTACGAGAACAAGAACCCGATCCAGATCGTGATGGACAACCCGGCGGACGTCCGCTCCATCTACAAGGGCAGCCGCATCCCGAACGTGCCGGTCCACCAGGGCGGCCTGGACGTGCGCTACGACATGCCGCGCGGCTTCTCGCTGGACTTCGGGGCCGACGCTTTCAGCCGCGTCTACATCGACGGCGCGAACATATTGCCCGAGTCGGTGCCGGGCTATCCCCTACTCCGCGCCAAGCTGGCCTGCCGCCTGTCGAACGGCGAGCTGTCTCTCGGCGTCCAGAACCTCCTGGACCGCAAGTGGGTGGCATTCACCGAGCCGGATGCCGGAGGCAACTCCTACCAGCCCGGCCCGGGGCGCGAGATCTTCTTCAACGTCGCCATCAAGTGGGACGTCGCCCGGCTGGAGCAGTGAGCTAAGGGCGCCGAAACTGGTATAAGAGGGTATATGCCTTTCACGGAATTCCACTTCCATCCCTCCATCAGCTCCGGCATCAAGGCGATGGGCTACGTGATGCCGACACCCATCCAGCGCGAGGCGATCCCTCACGCCTTGTTGGGCAAAGACGTCCTCGGCCTGGCCCAGACCGGGACCGGCAAGACGGCGGCCTTCGCCCTGCCCATCCTCGAGCGTTTGCTGGCCGGCCCCAAGGGACGCGTGCGCGCGCTCGTGCTCGCGCCGACGCGCGAGCTGGCCGAGCAGATCCACGTGGCCTTCAAAGGCCTGGGCCGGGGCACGCACCTGCGCAGCGCCCCCGTCTATGGAGGCGTGAAGATGGGCGGGCAGCTGACCGCCCTGAAGGGCAAGGCGGAGATCGTGGTCGCCTGCCCGGGGCGCCTGCTCGACCACGTGGGCCGCCGCACCGCGGACCTTTCCGGCGTCGAGGTCCTGGTGATCGACGAGGCGGACCGCATGCTCGACATGGGGTTCCTCCCCGACATCCGCCGCATCCTCCAAAAGCTGCCCGCAGAACGCCAGACGATGTTCTTCTCGGCCACGATGCCGGATACGATCGCGACGCTGGCGCGCGAATGCCTGCGAGACCCGGTGACCGTCTCGATCGACCACCTGGTGCCCCTGACGACGGTGGCCCACGCCGTGTACCCGGTGGGGGAGCACCGCAAGGCGGCCCTGGCCCTGGAGCTGGTGCGCCGCATCCAAGGCGGCTCGATCCTCGTGTTCACCCGGACCAAGATGGGCGCTCAGCGCCTCTCCTCACGGCTGCGCTCCTCGGGAGAGACCTGCGCCGAGATGCAGGGCGACCTTTCCCAAAATGAGCGGACGGAGGCGCTCGAGGGCTTCCGCCGCGGGACCTACCGCGTGCTCGTCGCCACCGACATCGCCGCCCGCGGCCTCGACATCTCGGACATCACGCACGTCATCAACTACGACATGCCGGACACGGTGGACGCCTATACGCACCGCATCGGGCGCACGGGCCGCGTCGCCAAGACCGGGGACGCGTTCACGCTGGTGACCGGGAAGGACGAGGCGATGATCCGCGAGATCGAGCGCTTCATGGGAAGGCTCATCGAGCGGCGGAAGATCGACGGCTTCGATTACGGAGCGACCATCGACGCGCACGAGCGTCCGCGCCGCGCGCAGGCCACGGCCCCCGCGCCCGCCGTCCTGCCGCCCAAGAGCAGCGGCTGGAGCCAGCGGCGCTGGCGCTTCAAGCGCTGATCACTTCAGAAGAGCGAAAGCCGCGGCCAACTGCTTGTCCATCGCCAACCGCTTGGCCGCTTGAGGCTCGTTCCGGGCGGCCTCGATGGCGCTCGAGTCCATGGCGACGACGACGTCCGGGTCGATCCCGCGCTCGAGCCAGCGCGTTCCCTTGGGGCCGTACATCACGTCGAGGACGTAGGTGAAGGCGTAGCCGTTCTTGAGGCGGCCGACGTTCTTCTCCGTGCCCATCCCCCTCGTCGTCGTCCCGACGACCTTGGCGCGCCCGCTGTCGCGGAGCCCGGCGACGAAGAGCTCGGAGGTGGAGGCGGTGTCGCCGTTGACGAGGATCGCCAGCGGCGTCGCCGTGTCGCCTTGGGCCTGGCAGAAATAGGGCACGGCCACGCGGTCATGGCCGGCCGTCGAGCTCTGGAGCGCCCCCTTGGCCAGGAACTTGCAGGAGAGCAGGCGCCCCACGTCGGCGACGCCGCCCGGCGTGCCCCGCACATCCACCACGATTCCCCGCGCCTTCGCGTCGGCCAGCTTCTTGAGCTCGCGGTCCATCTCCTTGATGGCCACCGCGCTGAAGTTGAGCACCCTCACGACGCCTACGCCGTCCACCACCTCGGCGCGCACGTCCAATGCCTCCAGCTTGCGGGTGACCATGGCCACGTCGAGGAACTTGCCGTCGCGCTGGATCTTCAGCGTGAGCCGCGTGCCCGCGGGCTTGAGGATCATGGCCCGGGCATCTTCGATGCTCTTGCCGGTGAGCTGCGAGCCGTCGATCTCGATCACCCGGTCGTGCAGCCGCAGGCCCGCCTCGTCGGCGGGGCTGTAGGGGGTCACGTCGGCGATGACCAGCCAGCCCGCATCAAGGCCGAAGGTCACGCCGATCGACATCATCTCGCCGGTCGCCTGCGCGGTGCGCGGGGCGTCGACCTGCGGCGCCCACAGCTCCAGCAGCTCCTTCTGCGTCGCCGGCGAGAGCTGGCGCAGCAGGCCCTTCAAAGCGGCGTAGTAGACGACCTCATCGGTCAGGTCGGCGCTGTTGTAGGAGTCCTTCTTGATGATCTCGACCGCCTGCTCGAAGGCCGCCTTCGAGTCGGGGAAGGGCTTGTCCAGCTTGACCGAGATGGCCGGCGCGGGCTCGCGCTGTTGAGCGAGCGCGGGGGTGCCGGACAAGGCCGCCGGAAGGAACACGATCAAGAGTCCTGTCATGCGGACAGTATGTAATATTTCAGCGTTTGTCGGCTTCAAAGCCGGCGGAGAGCGTGACTCGTATCAGGAGACGGATGGGCAGGTAATCCTCGTCGATGAAGCCGGGGACCTGCGGCCTCGCTTCGCCCTTGCCCTTCTTATCGCCGCGCTCCCACACGCCCGCGCGCTCGGGGATCTTCGTCGGCTTCGACGTCTCGATGCCGACCGTCACGCGCTCGGGCCGCGGAGTCCCCAGGAAGCGCAGGGGGATGCGCGCCTCGAAGACGCCCCTCTCGCTCGCGAGTCCCATGGCCGCCTGCGCCTCGACGGAGGCCGTGGAGCCGGCGACGGCCAGGGCCGGCGCCTCGACCACGCGCTCCCCCGAAGGGCCCGAAGGCGCGCGCACGGTCACGACGAGCCGATGCTCGCGGCCGGCCTTGGGATCGATCCAGACGGTGAACTCCTGTCCGTAGGTCCCGCCGATCTGAGCGCGCGCGGCCTTCGTGTGCGGCCGGATCATCACGTACAGGTCCTGGTCGTCGTTGGCGAAGGCGAAGGAGAGCGCGCCCGCGTCGTCCGCCTCCTGCGCGCGCCAGTCCTCCGCGCCGCCGTCCACCGTGATCGGACGGTCCCGCCAGCGGCTCTGGGAGGTCGGCCCGAGCCACCATAGCGCCCGGGCGGGAGCGGCGAGGAGCAAGGCCGCGACAAGAACCGCTCTCATTCGCGCCGCGCCGGGATGCCGTGCCAGCGCGTGGCCGGCTCCAGGCGCTCGCCCTTCATCTGCAAAGACAGCGCCCCCAAAGACGAGCCGTCCCCCAGCTCCGTGTCGTAGAGCATCGTGGACATCGAGCCGACGACCGCGCGCCGCCCGATGCGCACCCGGCCGGACTTCATGACGCGGTCCTCGAACAGGTGCGTCTGGATGTTGGCATCCTCGTTGAGCTCCGCCTCGTCGCCGATCTCGACGAGGTCGAACTCGGAGAACCAGGTCGTGTCGATGTAGCAGCGCCGGCCGACCTTGACGCCCAGGGACCGCAGGACCCAGGCGATGAACGGCGTGCCCCGCAACAGGTCGACGAAGAACAGGACCGCGAGGTTCTCGTAGAGCCCCGTCACCAATTCGCTCAACCACACGAAGCCGCACCAGAGGGGATGCTCGCCCGGACGGTAGCGGCCGATGAGCGCGCGCTTTAACCCGACGACCGCCAGCGCGGCCAAGGCCCCCGCCGCCGCGTAGAGCACCGGCACCAGCAGCAGCCAATCGCCCAGCCCGACATAGTCCTGCAGGATGTCGGTCGCGTTCATGATGAGAGAGGCCAGCACGCCACGAAGATGGTCGATGGCAGAAGGACGCGGAAGAACTCGATGAAGAGCCTCAGCGCGACCAGGCGCGGCGGCGGGCGGTACGTCTGCTCCTCGGAGAAGCCCGCCGCCTTCTGACGCGCCGGAAGCAGGATGGCGGGCGACCCGAACCAGGCGGTGCCGTCCGGGACGCTCCCCTTAGCAGAAGCGGGCGGCGCCGAGAGCGTTCCGATGAGGACATTCGAGCCCACCGCGACGCCGGCCGGCAGGATCGCGCTGTTGCCGACGAAGGTCCGGTCGCCCAGGCGCGTGCGGCCGATATCCACGAAGCCCCCGCGCACGCGCTGACCCCCGACGAGGACGTCGTCGGCCAGGAAGCATTCGGCTCCGGCGCTCAACAGGTCCGGATGGAGGAAGCGGATCGTCGAGATCTCCGAGCGCGGGCCCAGACGGGCCCCCAGCGCGCGCAGCCAGGGCGCGAGGTACATCGTGGTGTACAGCGTCCCGGTGACCTCGAGGCTGAGGTCCATCATCTGGTCGAAGAACCATTTCCGCGCGTAGAAACCGCCCCCGACCGGATAGCGGCCCTCGCGCAGGCGGCCCAGAAGCAGGCGCTTGAACGCCCACACCTCGAGGCACAGGAAGAAGACGAAGGACGCGGCCACCAGCGGCGCGGCGACCAGGAAGCGGAAGCCGGGGTCCTGGTGGCCGAGATGGGTGATCACCATCAGCCCCGGGAAGATCGCGCCCATGGTCAACAGCGGGAACAAGAACACGCCCACGAGGTGGGCGAGGGCGGAGCCCGCGTTCCACGGAGGCCGCGAGACCATGGGCTCCAGCCGGCCGGCCGGCCGCGCCGGCGAGCCCTGCCACAGCTCTCCGGCCGGCACGCGGGTCCGGTCGGGAAGCATGGACAGGTCGCCCAGCCCCGAGGCGTCCTCCATCACGACACCGCCGCCGACGGAGCAGCGGTTGCCGATCCAGACGCCCCGACCGATGGAGACGGGCGCGATCCTGAGCCGGCCTCCCTCGACGGAGCCGCCGTCCGCCATCGTGTCCGAGCCGATCGAGGCGCCGTCGCCGCCCGTCAGTGCGTCGAAGGCGGTCGTGCCGTCGGAGGCGATGAGCA
>JAPLKK010000042.1:40581-41736 GCA_026388115.1 Elusimicrobiota bacterium
CAGTTGATGAGCGGCGTGCCCGCCAAGTGGTTCACCGGCGCGGCGCGCACGACCGCCCGCACGAACCAGAACCTCCAGTAGAACCAGCCCCAGAGCGGGTACTCTCCGGGCCGGACCCGGCCCAGAAGGAGCCACTTGAGCGCGATCGAGAGAAGCAAGACGACCGGCGTCGTCACGAGGTACACGAGCAGCGCGATGACCAAGGCCTCGCGCACCGACCAATCCATCACCACGAGATAGCCGTAAGCCAAGAACGCGCCGAGCCATTGCCAGGCGTAGATCCCCGAGACAAAGAGGATCCCCATCGCCTGGCCTGCCGTGCATGCAGCGTACTTCCACGCCGGCGCGGAGTAGAAAGCCGAGGGCTTGGGCGCGGAAGATTGGCCGTTCTTCCTTTCCCCCGAAAAAAGAGCCGCCAACTTCTCCACCGTCGGCTTCGCGTACAAATCCGCGATCGACAGCCCCTCGAACCCGCGCTCCCTGCGCAGGCGAGAGACCGCAAGCGCCGCCAGCATCGAATGCCCGTCCAGATCGAGGAAGAAGTCGTCGTTCACCGAGATGCCGTCGCGGCCGAGCACCGCCTCCCAGGCCTTGACGATCGTCCGCTCCGCGTCCGTGCGCGGCGCCACGAGCGCGCCGCGCCCGTCTGCCAGAGGAGTCGAGGCCGGCGGCAGGCGCCTGCGGTCGATCTTGCCGGAGACGGTCATGGGCAGCTCGTCCACCTCGTCAAGGAAGGCGGGGACCATGTAAGGGGCCAGACGCCGGGCGAGGGCGTCGCGAAGCCGCGCGCGGTCGAGGGCGACGCCTGAGCGCCGCACGACGTAGGCGGCGATGCGCTGGGTGGCCGGATGGACGGACGCCGCCGCGGCGAGGACCCCGGGACACTCCACGAGACAGGCCTCGATCTCGGTCAGCTCGACGCGGTAGCCGCGCAGCTTCACCTGGTCGTCGGCGCGGCCCAAGTACTCCAGCTCGCCGCCGGCGGACGCGCGGGCGAGGTCGCCGGTGCGGTAGAGGCGCACCGGTAGCCCCGTCAGATTGTCGGTGACGATGAATTTCTCCGCCTCAAGCTCCGGCCGGTTCAGATAGCCGCGCGCCACCCCGGTGCCGCCGAGGAATATCTCGCCTTCGACCCCGGCGGGAACGGGCCCCAGG
>JAPLKK010000042.1:41748-42589 GCA_026388115.1 Elusimicrobiota bacterium
TCGGATCGAGCAGATAGGCGCTGTAGCCCTCGATAGGGCGGCCGATCGTCACCGGCCTGCCCTGCTCGAGCAGCGCCGCCGTGGCGATGACGGTGGCCTCGGTGGGACCGTAGGTATTGAACAAGGCGCGGCCGGGCCGAAGCCAGCGCGCGGCCAGGTCCGCCGGGCAAGCCTCGCCGCCCAGGATCAGCACGCGCACGCGGCGCAGGTCCCCCTCGATCATCGACAAGAACGTCGGCACGCAGGACAGGATCGTGACTCCAAGCCGGTCCAGCTCCCTGCAGAACTCCGGCCCCGGCCGCCGCAGCTCATCGGTCGCCGCGACGAGGGTGGCGCCCTGCAGGAATGCCAGCCAGATCTCCTCGATCGAGGCGTCGAAGGCCGCCGAGGCGAGCTGGAAGACCCGGTCGTCGGAGCGCGCGCCGTAGAGGCCGGCTTCCGCCCGCACGAGCGCAACCACGTTGCGGTGCTCGAGCATGACCCCCTTGGGCCGCCCCGTCGTCCCCGAGGTGTAGATGACGCAGCACAGATTGTCGGGCCTCGCCTCGCCGCGTTCTCCCTCCCCCCTTGCGGGGGAGGGTTGGGGTGGGGGGTGAACGTCGTCGAAGCGTTCGAACTCCGCGCCGTCCCGGTCGAGCCGGAGAAGGGCGAGCCCCTGCGCGAGCGCCAGGCCGCCGAGGAGGCTCGAGTCGCTCACGAGACACTTGGCGCCGGAGTCCTCCAGCATGAAGGCCAGTCGTTCCCGCGGGTAACCGGGATCCAACGGCACGTAGGCCGCGCCGGCTTTGAGGGCGGCGACAATCCCGACAACCATGTCGAGGGAGCGTTCGAGCCCAAGGCC